>CBFGYQ010000299.1:0-3103 GCA_965652995.1 uncultured bacterium | reverse complement strand
ATGTGTGCAGGTGCTGCAGTGCAAAAAATGATGACCAAAATAGAACATGAGCAGGAGATCCTAATGTACCTCGCAGATATGGTGATAGATACTTTTCAGGCAGAAACCATGTTGGTGCGTACCAGCAAAATGAACAATGAGAATAGCAAACTGGCAGATTTAGCTTTTGACACAACAAGAGTTTTTATTGCTGATGCTGCTGATAGAATAAATCACGCAGGAAAAAATGTTGTAAATTCTTTTGCCGAAGGTGATGAGCAACGTATGATGTTAATGGGAATAAAAAGATTTACAAAAGTAGATAGCTTTAATACCAAAGATGCAAGGAGAAGAATAGCTAAAAAGCTAGTAGAAGACGAGCATTATGGTTTTTAGCCTTAATTCTTCTGCAAATAATTTTCATAATTAGACCTAACTTTGCAGCCGTTTATATTTTATAATAATGTTAGATACCATAGAAGCTGCGCTGGAAGATCTGAGGAAAGGTAAACTCTTGATAGTGGTGGATGATGAAGACCGTGAAAATGAAGGAGATTTTGTTACTGCCGCACAAAATGTAACTCCCGAGGTTATAAATTTTATGTCCAAACACGGTCGCGGGTTGATTTGTGCGCCTATTACAGAACAACGTTGCGATGAACTGAAGCTGAACTTAATGGTGGAGAATAATACCGTTTTACACCAAACACCGTTCACCGTTTCTATAGATTTGATCGGTCATGGATGTACTACCGGAATCTCTGCACATGATAGAGCGAAAACCGTACAAGCATTAATTGATAAGAATACTAAGCCTGAAGACTTGGGTCGTCCGGGACATATATTTCCTCTAAGAGCTAAGAATGAAGGGGTGCTACGTAGATCAGGTCATACAGAAGCTACAGTAGATTTGGCGAGATTAGCAGGTTTTGATCCGGCTGGCGTGTTGGTGGAAATAATGAATGATGACGGTACAATGGCTCGTCTTCCACAATTACTAGAAATTGCCAAGCAATTCGATCTCAAAATAATTTCCATTAAAGATCTCATTGCTTATAGACTAAAAACTGAAAGTCTTGTAGAAGAGGAAGTGCGCGTACATTTGCCTACCAAACACGGCGATTTTAAGTTGGTCGCTTTTAGACAAACCAATACAGGAGAACAACATTTAGCACTTATGAAAGGAGAGTGGAAAGAAGATGAACCTGTTTTGGTACGTGTTCATAGCTCTTGCTTTACAGGAGATATTTTACATTCCTTACGATGTGATTGCGGTGAGCAACTGCAACGCGCGATGGAAATGGTAGAAGAAGCAGGGAAAGGCGTTGTGCTTTATATGAATCAAGAAGGACGGGGTATAGGTTTGCTAAATAAATTGAAAGCATATAAACTTCAAGAAGAGGGAAAAGATACGGTGGAAGCTAATCTTGCTTTAGGCTTTAAAAATGATCAAAGAGATTATGGTGTAGGAGCGCAAATATTGAGACATCTAGGTGTGTCTAAAATAAAGCTTATGACGAATAATCCGCGCAAGCGTGCTGGTTTATTAGGTTATGGTTTAGAGATCGTAGATAATGTTCCTATTGAAATTAGTCCTAATCCACACAATGAATTTTATCTGCAAACCAAGCGAGATAAATTAGGACATGAGATATTGAAATAGAGATTTGATCTCATAATAATTCTCTGATAATAAAGAATATTTACTGCTAATTGAAACTGCTGTTCCTTGCCAACCGAATTCCGTATCCACCTTACCGTGGCGATAAATTGAAGATTTATAATCTTGCAAAACGGCTGGCTAAGCAACATGAATTACATCTTGTAACCTTTACAGAAATAGTAGCAGACAAAACATACATTCCAGAACTAAAAAAAATCTTTACAGAAGTTCACACTGTCCATCTTCCAAAATGGAAAGGGGCTTTAAATTGTGCTTTAGAATTTACTTCCGGACTGCCTTTACAAGTGCTTTATTTTAAGTCGCAGGAGATGCAAGAATTGGTGAATAAGATTGTCGATAATACTAACTATGATGCGATTCATGTGCAACATCTTCGTATGGCACCTTATCTAAAAGATAGAAAAGACTTGCCTGCAATTTTAGATCTGCCGGACGCATTTTCCCTTTACTGGAAGCGAAGACAAAAGACAGAAAATAGTTTCTTCAAAAATCGTTTTGAACATCTTGAACAGAAACGCTTGGAGAAGTTTGAAACCATCATCAAAGAATACAGGCTTTCATTAGTTTGCTCTCAAGAAGATCTTGAATACTTGAAGGATTTACATGGAGCTGATAATTTAAAGCTATTACCAAATGGTGTGGATACTAGTACATTCTTTCCTCAGGCGCATGACTATTCTAAGAATGACACATTGTTGTTTACAGGCAATATGGATTACGCGCCTAATGTTGATGCAGTAATTTATTTTACTCAAGAAATACTGCCTTTGATACAAAAGCAATTCCCGACAATAAAATTTGTGATAGCAGGACAAAGACCGTTAGATTCAGTAAAAGAACTTGCGAATGAAAATATTGTCGTCACAGGATTTGTAAAGGATTTAGCAAAGGTTTATAATGAAGCTAGTATTGTAGTAGCTCCATTGCGTTTTGGTGCCGGCACACAAAATAAAGTGTTAGAAGCGATGGCTATGGGTATACCTATAGTTTGCACGAATGTGGGTTTTAAAGGCTTAAGTGTTGAAAGTGGAGAAGGGGTTTTTATGGAAGAGGGAAAAGAGAGGTTTGCAAGTCAAGTTTGCGAATTACTCAGGTCTGAATGTATGAGAGAAGAAACAGGAAAGAAAGGTATTAAAGTGGTGCGAGAAAAATTCGATTGGGATGTAATAGCTAAAAAGCTGGAAGGTTATTTTAAAGAAATCAAGCAGCTTTTCACCTAACTTTTTTTTAATTCTATACGTCTTTTACAACAAGTATTTTAATATAAAAATTATTGTCCCATGAAATTGAAACTATTACTATCGTTTTTATTGATGTTCGGTGCTACAAAAGGATTTGCACAAGCAGACCTCCGACCCACTCTTATATTCCCGGTTGACTACCTACCCACAGGTACACATAAATTTGATTTGATCGTGGAAAATTTGAGTTCTACTAACA
>CBFGYQ010000298.1:0-3133 GCA_965652995.1 uncultured bacterium | reverse complement strand
ATTTGGATAAACCCCTATTGCTTTTCCGTAAATAGAATCAATTCCATAATTAATGAAACTCAAGCCTATACCAACAGTCGGATAATTTCTTCGTTGTTGCCAGGCTTCGTTTCCTTGTGTTTTCCAAACCAGATTAGCCTCGATGCCTGTAGTAATATCCGGTATAGGAGCTTTAAACTTTTGAGTATGTTTAAAAACTTTTCCTGCAAGAGCGTTTACTTCAATCCCAATTCCGGCACCTTTTTCAAATGGTTGCGCACACAATTTTTCCGAGAAAAATAAACATATAATCAATCTGAAAAATAACCGCTTGTTCATTTATAATAAAGAAGCACAAATATAATTTTCACTCTTACAAATACTACCTTTACACCGTCCATTTTCTACCATTGAATGCGAAAACTCGCCGCTGTCGTTTTCAGGTCATTTCTGCAAGGTCTTCTGATTTTAAGTCCTATTGCCATCACGGCTTATGTAATCTATACTGTTTTTGATAGTGTAGATAGTCTGTTGCTTGAATGGGTACCACGTGGGTTAGGTTTTCTTATTGTGGTGGGCGTGGTTACTACCATTGGCTATCTTGGTACGCGGTTTTTCATCGGCAGATTGTTGTTTGATGGTTTTGATTATCTACTAGAACACATTCCCGGAATCAAGTATTTATACACGTCTATCAAAGATGTTATGGATTCTTTTGTAGGAGACAAACGTCGTTTTAATAAACCGGTTTGGGTATGTACAAATCTCAATCCTGAAGTATGGCGCATTGGATTTATGACGCAACAAGACATGGCTTACCTCGGTATGCAAAACAAATCGGCAGTATATCTTCCACATTCTTACGCTATTTCAGGCTATGTCATTATTGTAGATTCAAAGAATGTGAAACCTATTACGAAAATGACTGCTGCAGAAGCTATGAAGTTTGCGGTGAGTGGTGGCGTAGCAAGTTCGGAAGAAGAAAAACATTTTGATAAAACACAAAGATTACATCACCCCAACCACAATGCGCAAAATTAATTTTGGCTCAGGACCTGCAGCCTTACCACAAGAGGTTTTACAACAAGCATCGCAGGCGGTAATAGAATACGAAAATTCAGGTCTATCTATTTTAGAAATACCGCATAGAGGAAAATTGTTTGATGCGATTCTTGAAGAAAGTAAATCGTTGGTGAATGAATTGTGCGAACTGAATAACGAGTACGAAATTCTTTGGTTGCAAGGAGGAAGATTGCAATTTGCGATGATTCCTATGAATTTTTTAAGGGAGGGAAAAACAGTAGGTTATATAGATAGTGGACATTGGTCGGCGGAAGCAGCAGAGTATGCAACACAGTTTGGTACTGTGGAAATTTTAGCTTCTTCAAAGAAGGATAATTACAATCACTTACCGACGCTTCCAAACGTGATTTCATCGGAGCTTTCTTACCTCTACATCACTACCAACAATACTATCTACGGTACACAATGGAAACAGCTACCCAAAACTGATGTGCCATTGGTCGTAGATATGAGTAGTGATATTTTTAGTAGGAAAACTGATTATAAAAGTTGTGCATTGTTTTATGCTGTCGCTCAAAAAAATCTTGGACCTGCAGGTGTGACTTTAGTGGCTGTTCGAAAAGATTTTTTGAAGAAAACTGTGAGAGAAAATGCGCCTGTATTAGACTACAGACAACAAGCGAAACATAATTCTGTACTGAACACACCGCCCGTTTTTGCAATCTATACATCACTATTGACTTTAAGGTGGATGAAGGCAAAAGGGATGCATGCTATAGAAGCAGATAACAATCAAAAAGCTAAACTGCTTTACAATGAGATTGAAAGAAATAGTTTGTTTGAAGGGACAGTTATAAAACCCGAAGATCGTTCTGCGATGAATGTGTGTTTCTTGGCGAAAGACAAAGATATGGAAACTGCTTTCTTAAAGCTTTGCAATGAAAATAATATTGAAGGAATTACCGGACATCGTTCTGTTGGTGGGTTTAGAGCATCGTTGTATAACGCCATCACCGTAGCAGATGTAGAAAAATTAGTATCATTGATGCACAGTTTTGGATAAATATTTCACACAAAGGAGACGAAGAAGACAAAGAAGCAACGCTTTGTTTCGTTGTATTTCGTTGTGAGATTTGTGTGAAACAAAAAGCTCAATAGAAATTAAATGATGAACGGTGCCATCGCCACTGAAGCTAAACAGTAGCATATAGCTCGGACAATAAAAAAATAAAAAATAAAAAACATCAAAATCACGAATAAACAAATCAATACAATAACTAAATACAATGGCTAAAATCATCCCTTTCAAAGGACTAAGACCCAAGAACAGTATTGCTCCGCAGCTTGCGACATTGCCTTACGATGTGGTAAGTGTGGAAGAAGCTCGACAGTATAAAAAAGACCCGTATCATTTCTACCATGTAACGCGTTCGGAGATCGATTTACCGGAAAGTGTGGATGTACACAGCATGCAGGTTTATGAAAAAGCAAAGGAGAATTTGGATGAATTTATGAGCCAAAAGATCATGGTGCAGGACAAAGAACCTTGCTATTATATTTATGAATTAGTGATGAACGGTCGCTCTCAAACGGGTTTGGTATGTGCATCTTCATGCGATGATTATTTTGATGGTGTTATCAAAAAACATGAGTTTACTCGTCCTGAAAAGGAATTGGATCGTATCAATCATATCAAGACTACGCACGCACAAACCGGAATTGTTTTTCTTGCTTATAACGATCAGGAAGACGTGCAGCAGATCATTGAAAACTGGAAAAAATCACACAAGGCGAATTACGATTTTGTTTCGGAAGATGGCATTCGTCATATTTTTTGGGTGGTAGATGATTATGCAAAAGTGGCGCGTATCACCAATCTTTTTGAAACTGAGGTTCCTGCAACTTATATCGCTGATGGTCACCACCGGGCGGCATCTGCAGGTAAGGTTTGTTTGGAAATGCGAGAAGCAGGAATGTCTATTACGGGTGATGAATCGTTCAACTATTTTATCACAGCTATATTCCCTGCCAGCCAAACGAAGATCATGGATTATAATCGTGTGGTGAAGGATTTGAAAGGACTTTCTAATGAACAGTTTCTAAATGCTTTGAATGAAGACTTTGTTGTAGA
>CBFGYQ010000297.1:0-3148 GCA_965652995.1 uncultured bacterium | reverse complement strand
ATAATACCTTGTTTGAGAAGGAAACAGATTTGCTTTGCCAAAATTGTATTTTAGCTCCGTAAAAATTATTCGTGCACAATATCTTTCGCAGCACTAGCCCTTTTGTTGTCATCATACTTTTTATAGCAGCATTATTGATGAAAATGCAAGCGTTGCTACATCCGGTAATGCCTGTAAGTGCACCCAATCATTTATTATTTGAGTCCTTACTTTCCTTCTTAAAATTTGGAGCATTTTCTTATACAGTTTTAGCAATCATATTTGTATTTCTACAAGCCATTTATATCAATTTAATAACAGAAAAGCATAAGCTCTTTACTAAGACCAGTTACTACCCTGCTTTCATGTATGTGCTGCTCACCTCTTTATATCCTGCATTCAATTATTTCAGCGAACCGCTGCTCATCAATTGGTTCGTCATTGGCAGTATTGATGTAATGCTCGGTTTGCATCGAACCTTACAGCCCCGAAAACAACTCTTCAATGCCGGGTTTATCATTTGCCTTCCTGCTTTGATACAGTTCCCTGCAATCGGCTTCTTTATTTTGCTTATTACTGCCGTCTTATTATTGAGGTCATATCGTCATGATGAGATGATGGTTTCGGTATTAGGATATTTAACGCCCATCTATTTTTTTATTGCGGTTCTTTACCTGATAGACCAAACACCCATACTAAAAAATTTCGTTGAGCTTGGGTTTGATATACATCGGCTTTCTGCAAGTCGCATTTATCTTATTGGTAGCATCGCGGGTGTCTCTTTACTGCTTATAGTAGGATTAATGGCATTACAACAAGCTAACAGTCGTATGACCATTTATATCCGCCGAAGCTGGGTGATAATTTTTTGTTATTTAGTGATCGCTATTTTGGTGACATTGTTTGCTGTTTCTACCGTACATGCAGAATGGTTATTGATGTTGCCACCGCTAAGTCTCATCGCCGCACAGGCATTCTTTATGGAAAATCCTAAGCGAATGAGTATTTTTATGTTTTATTTCTCATTGGCTTTACTAATTTTCAGCCAAATCACATTTAAGTAAAATCGTTTTCATCGATGAAATTTGGAATTATTGTATTTCCGGGGTCTAATTGCGACAGAGATATGATGCATGCTTTGCAAGATGATCTGCAACAAGAAGTGGTAATGCTTTGGCATAAAGACAAGGATCTTAGCATGTTTGGCAAAGATGATTGTATAGTGTTGCCTGGCGGCTTCTCTTATGGAGATTATCTCCGTTGCGGCGCTTTAGCACGTTTTAGCCCTATGATGGAGCAAGTGGTAAAATTCGCAAATGATGGAGGGAAAGTGTTAGGGGTTTGTAATGGTTTTCAGATTCTATGCGAAGCAGGGCTTCTTCCGGGAGTATTATTACAGAATGAACATCAAAAATTTGTTTGTAAGAATGTATTCATCAAAACAGAACATAGCAGCAATTTCGTAACGAAGAACGCCGCAGAAAAAGTTCTGAAAATTCCGGTAGCTCATGGTGAAGGACGTTATTTCGCAGATGCAAAAACAATGGAGTCACTAAATAAAAACAATCAAATTGTTTTCCGCTATTGTGATGAGCAAGGTGATATCAACATCGCTGCAAACCCTAATGGCTCTACTAATAATATTGCAGGTATTTGCAATGCTCACCACAATGTATTTGGCATGATGCCACACCCGGAACGTGCGACCAGCAAGGAATTGAATAATATGGATGGTAAATGGATCTTAGAAGCATTTTCAAGTATGAACTAAACATTTTCTATATGAAACATTGCCTATTTTTTATTGTATTGACATTGAGCTTATTCAACAGTCAACCCTCCAAAAGTCAGTCGGTTGCTAAACAAGTACACTGCACTTATGAGCTTCAACGAATTGAAAAGGACATTTATAAATTAATGATCCACGCGACCATAGCAGAAGGCTATAGCATTGTTTCCAATGGAGAAAACAATTTCAAAGACCCGATAATGCTAAAATTAGAAGATAGAAAAGGTATTGAATTTATTGATGAATGGCATGTGGACTCTGATGGTGGAATTATTATTACAACAAATAATAAGCTTACAAACATCACTTTAAAAGATAAAGCGGAATTTTCTCATAAAATAAGAATAGCAGAAGACATAAAAGACATTAGAGGTAGCTATGCTTTTATGATCGATGGCAACGGTAAACAAGAAATGTCTCAACCGGAGTCTTTTACCCTTCACTTACCAAAATAATTATTCACTCACTTTGAAAACTCTATGATTATGTCACAAGCAATAAAACTGATTTTCGCAATTCTGATTTTATCAGGTGTTACTATCTCAAACACCCAAGCTCAAATCATTGCCGATGCGATGGGAGAGGTAACACAAGAACCCACCGAATGGACTTATGAAGTAAAGAAACTTGATAGAAATGAATATGAACTCGTTTTTCATGCAAAATTGAAAAAAGGATGGCACATTTTCTCTCAAAATCCCGGAGACAGTAGCCTCATCGCTCCTACATTTTCATTTGATGATAATACAGCTATAAGAAGATTGGGCGAATTAAAAGAAAAAGGAAAACTCATCGAAACAACGTTTGAAGGTTTTGATAATAAGCTAAGATATTTCGAAGGCAAAGTAGAGTTCATCCAAAAAATATCTTACTTAGGAGCCAGCACAACTATTACCGGTGAGCATCGTTATCAACTTTGCAATGATAATATGTGCTTGCCCCCAACAAGTAAAAAATTCGAGTTCGTCACCCAAAAGTGATGACTCCCTAATGATCTTAAATATTCCACAACCAAATGAATCAACACTTTAGGAAATTTTTCCTGTTAGTTATTACAGTTTTTATCGGTCTGCAACTTAATGCACAAAGAATTGCCGACCCTACTTCATGGAGTTACGAGGTACAGAAAAAATCTGAAAAAAAGTACGACCTGATCTTCAAACTAAAACTGAAGGAACATTGGCATATTTGGTCTATAAATCCGGGGGGTGATGGATTGCAACTACCACCGGATTTCAATTTTGATAAAAACAATGGCGTAAAGCTGCTTGGTGGTATAAAAGAAGCAGGCAAGAAGATCACTGAAGAGATGGATGGTGTAGATGGCAAGGTGAGTTATTTTTTGAATAAAGTAACCTATACCCAAACTGTAGAAGTAAG
>CBFGYQ010000296.1:0-3154 GCA_965652995.1 uncultured bacterium | reverse complement strand
ATGATGGGAGGGGAAAAGAATAATAATGATAGTGCAAATTAGTTACCGCCTACTACCGTTGGTTTGTACCTGCTACCACACAGCCCTTGAAATACTTGTATAGATCACGCTTGGGTTTTTCAGAACGGAAGACCACACAACTCATCAAAAAAAACATATTCATTTTTGGACAAACGTTAATAGACAAAATAGCCTTGCTTGCCCAAGTGCCTACCAATCTTAGTTTTGAGCATGAAGGAATCAACAATATTGAAGATATCGTAAACGCCGGTAAAGGAGGAATACTTCTTAGCGCACACTTAGGGAACTGGGAAGCTGCAGGCCACATGCTAAAAAGAGTAGATTCGAAAATCAATATTGTAATGTATGATGGTGAAGAGCAACAAATGAAGGAATATATGGATCAGTTTGAAAGTAAGCGTTCTTTTAATGTGATTCTTATAAAAGATGATTTGACCCACATCTACGAAATGTCTGCAGCACTCGCTCGCAACGAGCTCATTTGCTTGCACGGAGATCGCTTTCGACCAGGAAACCGTACTATTACGCGTTCTTTTCTTGGTGAAGATGCTAATTTTCCGGCTGGGCCATTTATACTGGCATCCAAACTAAAAGCACCTGTAAGTTTTGTTTTTGCTTTGAAGGAAACTAATTTGCACTATCATTATTATTCTTTTCCTGCTAAAGTATATGATGGGAGGGGAAAAGAAGGGATGGAAAAAATGCTCGAGGACTATGTGGAAGCGCTTGAAAACATGCTAAAGAAATATCCTGAACAGTGGTTTAACTATTATGATTTTTGGAAGACATGAGTGACATATTGAATTACATACCACAACGACCACCCTTTGTAATGATAGATACATTGGTGGCAGCAGATGATATTATGTCCAAAACAAATTTTACAATTCCTGAAGAGCATTTATTTGTAGAAAATGGTTTTTTTATAGAATCCGGTTTGGTAGAAAATATGGCGCAAACGGCAGCAGCAGGTACTGGCTACAAAGCACAACAGACAGGTGAAGCAGCTCCGGTAGGTTTTATTGGTGCGCTTAAAAATCTAAATATATTACGCTTGCCGAAAGTAAATAGTACTATTACCACTACTGTGAGTTTTGGTATGCAAGTGATGAATGCACAAATCGTGCAAGCAAGTATAGAAGAGAACGGTACAGAAATTGCAAATTGTGAACTAAAAATATTTATTCAACAATAAAAATGTAAACACATGAAAAAATTGATCTTATCTCTTTCGTTATTATTTACTTCCGTTTTGGTTTTTGCGCAAACTAAAAAAGACATTACAGAAGGTAGTGAAGATATTACTTGGCTAGGTATTGATTTTAGTCAATTGAAATTTATAGGTCCTGCTACACAATACCAAGATGCGGGGGAAATAACAAATGCTGCTTTGAGAGACAAATACTTTGCAGCATGGAATAATCTAGTAGAAAATGAACCAGATCGTTACAAAGTGGCAGATGCAGTAAGCCGTACTGATGTAAAGTATGCGATCAACGTAACAGAGAAATCGAACAATAATCTTAAAGGAAACTTTTTCTCAGAAGATGGCAATGATTTCAATCGTATTACAGAGAGTGATATTAATAGACTAGTGAGCGGTTATAATTTTCAAGGAAAGAATGGTATAGGATTTATGTTTTTCGCAGAAGCCATGAGCAAAGGAAGAGAAGCTGCATCATACTGGGTTACATTCGTAAACATGGACACTAAAAAAGTGATTCTTACAAAACAAGTAACTGCGAAAGCCGGTGGTTTTGGATTTAGAAACTATTGGGCAGGTACAATAATAAAAGCATTAAAAGAAACTAAGAACAACTTGAAAAGATGGTAGGGCTACGCGAAATTCCAAATCGCAGAAATCAAATTCTAAATTACCAAGTAACACTAAAGACTAACAACTAACTACTTTTTTGAAAAATCTTTCTCATCATTTCGAATCAGAAGTAAAATTCAGTGAAGCTGACCCATTGGGGATAGTCTGGCACGGGCACTTTATTAGGTATTTTGAAGATGGTCGGGAAGCATTTGGTAAAGAATACGGTCTGAAATATTTAGATTTTTATAGAAAGAATATTGTAGTGCCTATAGTGCGAGTAAATTGTGAATACAAGCGCATTTTGCGCTATGGGCATAAGATACGAATTGAGACCACCTACCACGATACACTCGCTGCGAAATTGCTTTTTGACTATGCTATATACGATGTGGCAACAAATGAGGTAGTGGCTACAGGAAATTCAGTTCAGGTTTTTATGCATCGTGAAAACTTAGAGCTGATGCTTACTTTGCCGGATTATATGATTGATTGGAAGAAAAAATGGTTGACAGAATAATGAATCCGGTTTATGCTATAGCCAGCAATATAGTTTCTTCTCTTGGTGTAGATACTGCGGCACATTGGAATGCAACAACTATAAAAAGATCCGGTATTCGACAATATTCTGACGAAGCATTTAGCGATAAAAAGTTTTGGGCTTCAAAGATTGATGTTGCCACTTGGCAGATGATTTATTCAACAACTAAAGCTGCTCATCAACCTCTATCTTCTTTTGAACAAATGGCTCTCTACTCTGCCCAAAAAGCATTGGAAGATTGCACAGAAGATCTAGACTTGTCTGAAACTGTGTTCATATTATCTACAACTAAAGGCAATATTGAGTGGCTTGGTCAAAAAGAAATTGAACGGTTATTATTGACAACAAGTGCCAATATTATTGCTAAGGAATTAACAATAACCCATAAGCCAATCGTGATTTCACAGGCTTGCATATCAGGTGTAGTAGCTACTTTATATGCCTTACGTTTACTCGAATCAGGAAGGTTTAAACATGCAGTTGTAACTGGTGCAGATCGATTTACAAAATTCGTACTGAATGGATTTCAATCATTTCAAGCTATAGCAGATGCTCCTTGCAAACCTTTTGATAAAAACAGAACAGGTATCAATCTCGGAGAAGCGGCTGCAACAATTATTTTTTCTACAAAGTCTGAAAACCCTCTCGCACAAATAGTTTCTGGTGCTACATCAAATGATGCTAACCATATTTCAGGACCTTCTCGTACAGGCGAAGAACTTGCAATGGCTATTAATAAGTCTTTAAAAGAAGCAAATGTGCAACCAAATGAAATA
>CBFGYQ010000295.1:0-3156 GCA_965652995.1 uncultured bacterium | reverse complement strand
ATGGACTTGAAGATCGCGGCTATCCGCATTGATAGTATTACTGTTCCCATAAGTAGGATAATGAAGGGTGACAGTGTTACGTCTGTATCATATGCAGAAGCAATGAAGAATATGTCGGTGCGAAATGGTGAAGATGGACTATCTATCATCAACCGCTTCCCTGATCCTGCACCTATAGATGAAGTTTATCTAAAACGCAAAGACCAGAGCAAACCACCTGAAAAAGACAAAGCAAAACAACAAGAAGATAAAATAACCGCTCGTGAAATATTTACAACTCTTGCAGGAATTACCACAGGAATTGTCTTGTTCATTCTGTTGTTGCCTTATTTAATTTTCTTACTTTACAGATTGCTGTATAATTCATCGAAGCCGCAACAGAAGCCTTACTGGGCTTATAAAGCCAGTAGTTTTTACTTACACCAATTGGGTATTCCCAGAAAAGATGAAACACCTATGCAATATGCCAATCGCGTAGTAGATCCGCAATTCGGAACATCGTTGGGTAGTTTTATGAACATCTATTTAAAACAGAAATACGCGAAGCAAACACTGACAGAAAATGAAAATCTATTTGTAAAGAATTTCCTTACTCCGTTTGTAAAATCGGTAAATAAGAAGATCAATTTTGGCAAACGATTCTTGAGCTTTACAAACCCGATAAGAACGGTGAATTATTTTGTGAGACCGAAGGAGGAAGAAGAATAGGAAAATTATTTCTTCTTTTTCTTCGGTTTACATTCTTTGCAAAAATCGCTTAGTTCATTCATCTCTTTCAGCACTTCCTGATGCAAGCCATGAAGCTTAAAACCATCTTGTCCAAGATTGGTTTTGTTGGCAGCTTCATTTCTTCGTTCGCCGTATTCTTGCTGCGTGTTATTGAAAAATGATTGAAAGAAATCGAAACTTGAAAATGCATTTTTATTAGTAAATAATTGCTGACGTATTTTACGAGCATATAGTTCCGATAGATCAAATTCATATTGGGCAAATGCTACAAACTGTAATGCCTGCGTTGTGTCTTGCGCTATGAGAGAAGCCATGCTTGGTGTAAACACATTACTCACCTTATCATTGAAATTTTTGGTGAACATAAACTCATAATTACTCATCGCATACTGGAAATTGAACTGAATACCAGTACTGATGGATAGGCTTCTCACATCTCCTATCTGAGTTCCTCGCGACTGAAAATCGGAGAGTTGAATTTTGTAAGTACTATCCCAATCAATTTTATTTTGAGCATTTGCTGAAATAGTGATGCTTGCGATGGCAAGAGTGAGTAGTATTATTTTCATGTAATAAAGTGATTTCAAATTAAAGGTTACTATTCCAACAATTCAGCATTTTTATACATATCCCAACGCGTTGTAGAATATCGTTGTTTGATTAATGGCAAATCTATTTCTGCTTTATCTTGTATTAAAACTGTTCCTTTCTCAGTATCGATTTCAATTTCTCCTACGTAATATATCTCCTTTTCATTTACCTTAAAATTATGATGGAGAGGTATTCTTTTACCCTCCGATTTGAAAGGTGGATACGGCATAACAGAATTATAACTTGCTCTATCAAACTCATATTCTCCTTCTGATCTTTTTCGAGTAAATATATATTTGGCAGCACCGGAACTATCCCAAAAATCAGGCTTTAATGCTTTTCCAAATAATCCTTTTCCTTCTTGTGCATAAATAGAAAAGGTTACTCTGTTTTGATTACCCTTTGTTCCTTTCAATTTAAAAGAGACCTGATACTGGTCATAAATCTTGCCCTTCACTTTTATGCTCCCTACAATTGTACCTGCTTTATATAAATGATTATTGGTTGATTTAATTTCAAAATTTTGAAAAAAAGGTTCTTCTTGTGCTTTAGATAATGTACAAACTAATGTCAGGAAAAGCGCGAGTAGTGTAGTTTTCATTTATTGTGAATAGTATAATGCATGGATTTATTTTATTGTTCGTCATTTCGAACGCAGTGAGAAATCTCAATAATCGGAGCAAAACTTTTCAGGATATTTCTCGACTACGCTACGCTAAACTCGAAATGACGTGAATATTTAAGTTCTTTAGAATCTGAAATTTCCGTTTTTGGAATTTCTCAATTTTATCTACTATAATTCGGTGCTTCCTTCGTAATAACAATATCATGCGGATGGCTTTCTGCCATAGATGCCGGTGTGATACGGATGAATTGTGCATCTTCCTGTAATGCTTTGATGTCTTTCGCTCCACAATAACCCATACCTGCACGTAGTCCGCCTAC
This sequence comes from uncultured bacterium, assembly GCA_965652995.1. GTDB lineage: Bacteria > Bacteroidota > Bacteroidia > Chitinophagales > Chitinophagaceae > JAFIGV01. Next base: position 891 of record CBFGYQ010000295.1, on the reverse strand, counting down.
GAATTGTTGCACCACTTCATTCAGCATTCCTTTATACGGCACACGACCTACGATGCCTTCGGGAACGAGCTTCTTAATATCTGCCTCTACATCTTGAAAATAACGGTCTTTAGAGCCTTCCTGCATCGCTTCCACAGAACCCATCCCACGGTACGATTTGAATTTTCTTCCTTCGTAGATAATGGTTTCTCCCGGACTTTCTTCTGTACCGGCAAAAATAGAACCTGCCATCACACAAGATGCACCGGCTACCAATGCTTTTACCATATCGCCGGTATAACGGATACCGCCATCTGCAATTACCGGAATGCCTTTTTTCTTCAAAGTCTGTGACGCTTCCATGATAGCAGTAAGTTGTGGAGCACCAGCACCTGTTACCACACGTGTAGTACAGATAGAACCTGGACCCACACCTACTTTCACTGCATCAGCACCCGAACTAGCCAATGCTAATGCCCCTGCCGCAGTTGCTACATTACCTGCAATCAGTGGCAGATCTTTATAAGCTGTTTTTACTTTTTTCACCATGTCCAACACACCTTTGGAATGACCATGCGCACTGTCTAACGTAATAACATCAACACCTGCATTTTTCAACGCTTCCACGCGTTCTAATGTGTCGGAAGTAATACCAACCGCAGCACCTACCAACAATCTGCCCATACTGTCTTTCGCAGAAGCAGGATAGCTTTTTAGATGAATGATGTCGCGGAAAGTGATAAGCCCAATGAGTTTTCCTTTTTTATCAACTATCGGGAGTTTCTCTATCTTATATTTTTCGAGGATGGTTTCTGCTTTCTGCATGTTGGTGCCGGCAGCAGCCGTTACCAAATTCTCTTTCGTCATCACCTCACTCACACGTTTTTTAGTGTTTTTTTCAAAACGCATATC
>CBFGYQ010000294.1:0-3163 GCA_965652995.1 uncultured bacterium | reverse complement strand
GTATTTCATTGTTTCAGCGGCACAATTGAAGAAGCAAAGCAAATCATTGATATGGGATTTTATCTAGGTATCGGAGGTGTAGTCACTTATAAAAAAACCAATCTTCCTGAAGTGATTTTAGAAACTGGTTTAAAAAATATTGTTCTAGAAACAGATGCTCCTTATTTAGCCCCTGTGCCGCATCGTGGTAAGAGAAACGAAAGTGCATACATACCCTACATCGCAAAAAAAATAGCTGCTGAACTAAACGTATCCATAGAAGAAGTGGCAACTATAACTACAAAAAATGCGATTCATCTTTTGGGTGATAATTAGCTATGCCATCTGTTCTTTGTGATATTTCACAAGATTATCAATCGGGCTTTTTACAATTTTACCAAGCTCCAATTCATACTGCTCACAAAGAGTTTTTAGTACATCTTTGAATTCAAAAGCAATAGAACCGACAAAATGTATCGGAGATTTCCAACTGTATCTGTATTTCAAAATTTGCGAATGAAAAAAATCATTTAGGCAATCTTCAATAATATTTTCAACCATGAAATGTCCACGGTTTTTTCGAAGCAGCAGCACAAAATTTGCTAAATATCTATTAGGAAATGGTTCGGAATATAATTTCTTAATAATAGCATTGAAGTCATTACCAAATAAGTCTTCAAAAGAAGCACGCAGTTCTTCATCAAACGTATTGTATGCATAGTATCTCAAGACTCTCTTCCCCAAATAATTTCCGCTTCCTTCATCACCGGCAATATAACCAAGAGAGCGTTGCTGTTCTTTTATTTTTGAACCATCATAATAGCAAGAATTACTGCCTGTGCCTAATATGCAAACAATCCCTTTATCATCTTTACAAACAGCTCTTGCAGCGGCCAGCATATCGTGATTCACTTCAGTTTTTTTACTATTAAAAAACTGAACTAATACTTTTTTTACTTTGAGTTGCTGATCTTTATTGCTTGCACCTGTACCATAAAAATAAATTTCATCTGCATTGTGCTTTTTAGAATTCCAATCAAGCTCATTTTCCAACACCGCCTTAATCTCCTCGGAAGTTTGTAAATATGGATTGATACCCGTAGTTGCAAAAGTTATTTTCTTTCCTTTTGCATCAATGAGTTGCCAGTCAGTTTTGGTTGCGCCACTTTCCACCACTAAAATATTAGCCATACGTTTGTTTTGAAAAGATGAATATACAATCATCACATCTAAAATTTGTCTTAAAAATCATACTGTTCAGCAACTAATAATTCTAATTCTTAACAAAAAAAGTAACCACTGTCAATATAGACAGTGGCTACTTCAGTTGTTTTATTAAATTAAAAATTATGCGCAAATCCTAAGCTGAACAACATCCCTGGATTGATGCTATCAAAAACTTGCGGATCAGTATTGTAAGAGCGAAAGAATTTTTCCGATCTATCGTTCAGTAAATTAGCCACCTTAAAATCTAAAGAAGTTTTCCCTTCTTTACCAAATGTTTTGTTGAAGCTCAGGTTTAAACTATGAAAGGGTTCTGTGTAAACATCAGGATATAACCCCACACCTACAATGTACAAAGTAGGTCCTTTCACATTGTAAAATACACCAGCATTCAAACCTGCATTGGGATCGGAATAGGAAATTCCTGCATTAACAACATAAGGCGACTGACCAGCCATATCTCTTTTATTGTTGATTGCCTGTCCTGCTTTTATGTATTCCTTTCTCGCATTGTATTCAAGAGCAGTCATTTCAATTTGAGATTTTACTAACGTCACATTACCGGTTGCTAAAAATCTAGAGAAGAATGGGGAAAGAAAACCTAACTCTTTTCTCACCTCAAATTCCAACCCATACAACAATCCGTCACCAACATTACGCGCCTGATATTCTGTACTAGTCTGTTGTGCAGGAATTCTTACTAATTCAATTGGGTTATCAAACGTTTTGTAGAAAGCACTCAATGATATTAATTCTCTAGGTTTCATGAACATTTCCCAACGGAGGTCAAAATTGTTGATCCTTGTCTCGCTCAACTTACCGTCCCAATCTGGATATTTAAACAAGCTACCATTGAAGAACCTGTTGGTGATAGGATCTAATATTTGTGCAAAAGACAATTCTTTAAATGAAGGCCTTGCGATAGTTCTACCATAAGTAAATCTTAGATTTTGATTATCAGTAAGATTGTAGATGATATTTGCTGAAGGAAAGAGATCAAAAGCATTCAATACCTCGTTGTTATCTAAATAAACACCATCTTGCGCATTCCCTTGCGCATAAGCTTGGTCAGCACCTGTATATCTCTGCACATAGTTTTCTCCTCTCAATCCTAAAACTGTTTTTAGTCTTGGCAAAGGCTGCATCTCGTTAGAAACATAAAAAGCAGAATAATTTACATTAGCAGAATAAGCATTGGGATTGAGTTTCAAATTACCTGATTGATAATAGATACTATTAGGTTTATTTGGATAAATATTATCAGAGTTTAAAACTTGTGAAACATCTGTACTGCTCCAGTTTTGATTACTAAAGAACTGTATATCGTAGAATAAAATTTCGTAGTCTCTTTTCTTGTAAGTGTAGTTTCCACCAAATTTCAGCAATGCTTTTCTATTAAATAATTTATACTCTCTGGTAAGGTCTAATTTCGCAGAAGCATTCATTTCATCTAAATATCTCCAAATTCTACTTGGGTTTCCACCGGCACCTGCAACAAATAATGTATCAACAGCAGTTTGAGTAAATGCTGTTTTACGAATGTCGGGGTCATCTGAGCTAGACCAAGTAGGAGAAAGTTTCCACTCTAATTTCCATTTATCTTTTGCAAAAGAATGGTCGCCTGCTAGTAATACATTCGTTAGTGAACGTTGATTATACTCCAGATTGTGAGAGATAGCTCTGTATCCTGATTGACCAACTGCGGCTCCATCATTATCAATATTGAAAATGCCTGCCTTGCTGGTACCGCTTTGAAGTCTCAATGCTGAAAGCCTATATTTTGAACGAAGAGTTTTATAAGCCACACCTCCTAACACACCTACAAGAGCAGTGTTTTCAGCCACTTCACCACGCTGGATGGTAGCATATCGCAGGTCATTTCTGTTTTCTTCTTTGTAGCGTTGATACTCGCCATAAGTGTCATCGCTCCAGTATTTTTAGTCTCTGTTGTATGTAAGTG
>CBFGYQ010000293.1:0-3178 GCA_965652995.1 uncultured bacterium | reverse complement strand
TGTTGTAGGTACAGCTCATATCAGATTATAGTATTCAAAAGAATCAGCTACAACACATCAAACCACACTTTCTTTTCATCATTCCAATCACCGTTGTAATTAATCGTCAATTCTTCTCCTCCGGTTATTTTTCTTATTGATTTTATTGTTATCGTTTCATTCTCATAATCCATAAAATATTCGCAGTTTGAGTTATAAGAATGATTGTAGATAGGCACGTATCCTAGTGCCATACAACATTTTTTCTCACCGGCTGGTTCCCATTCAAAAATATAATCATGCAATAGCGTCCGGTCTATATGCGCTCTGTCGCCTACATTCAAAACCACTACGGGAGCTATCTCAATAATTTTATTTTCAGGAATAGATTCACGGCAAAACATTCCCCGCCCCTTTTGCTTAGTGCCGTTCATATATATATCGTAAAATAGCATCTTAGAAAAATGACTGCCAAATTACATAAATCATTTGCGCTTCCTTATTGACTTTTAACACGATTTTTATATTTTCACGAAATATTTTTCCACGCAAATCATGAGAAACTCATACAAAATTGTCTTCAGTATCATTAGCTTACTGGTAATGAATGGTTTTAACTCTTCGGCACAAATGCCGGGCATACTTCAACGTACACAGTTAGGCTATTCCATCGTTATGAATTCTGCCGAATATGAAGTGAAACAAAAGATCACTGACCCAAGTTTTTCTAAAGACACTACCTATAAATACGACATGAAAACCACTGCTTCATTTGGTTATACAATTGGCACTTATGTACCTGTCACTCGTTTAGGTAGAAAGAGCAAACTAGTTTGGGGTGTTGACTTTATGTATAATATGATGCTTTGGGATAGCAAACTGAGAATGTATGATGCAGGAGGTAATTTTTATGATGCTCCTTTCTCCGGTGCTACATTACAAATGGCATTGCCTACCGGTTTAGATTTTAAATTTGGTTGTGACGCACTGAATGTAAAAAACATTCGTTTCTGTACAACCCTAGGCGCAGGTGCTTTCCCGTCTTATTCTTTCACTACACTCGATCAAATGAGCAGTATCGATCCGCAATTTGGGATTGCTCCTTATGCAAAATTCGAAGTGGGTGTTTTTGCAGGTATCTGTGTAAAGTTGCGCGCTATGTATACTGTAGGCAACCTTTCTTACATGGATGAAAGAGTAAAAAACTCTGTAAGCGATACCCGCAGCACTTTAACCGGGACATCCAATCTTACACTTTCTCTTTTAGTAATGCCTTTTTCATGGTCATGGTCTCGTGAAGAATGGTGGAATACATATTAATTTAGCAACCCCTTAAAAAAAATCGATAATGAAACGAAACTATCTATTAATTGCTGCTACAGCATTGTTAGGCTTTTCAAGCCTGTTTTCTTCTTGTAAAAAAGATGATGAAGTATCTCTCTCCGAAGCTATGGTCGGCAACTGGGGCATCAGTAAATTCGCAATAGATGATGGTGATGGAATGCTTAGTGAAAGCGAAATAAGCTCTGCATACAGTATAGGTTTTGATGTAACCACTTTGACTTTCAACTCTGATAAGTCAGGTTCGGTTTCTTCCATATCTCAATACTATTACATTCCTCAACTTTTCGGAAACGGAACGTTCAATTGGGATGCAGACCAAAAAACACAAACACTAAGAGTATACAACAGCTACGGACAAAGTATTGTTGCAAAATTGAGTTTCCAAGACTTAAGCCATTTTGCAGTATTGGAACCCAATAGCGCACTTACTTACGGACAATCTGTTTGGATCTTCTGCGATAGAAAATAAGATTGACAAATAAGTTCATTGAGCTTGTCGAAATAAACTTTGCGAAGCTTCGACAAACTTTGCAAACTAGAAATGAAAAAGCTGCTTGAATATCAAGCAGCTTTTCTCTTGTGCGGAAGAGGAGATTCGAACTCCCAAGTCCTTTCGAACACAACGACCTCAACGTTGCGCGTCTACCAGTTTCGCCACCTCCGCATCTTTTAAATTGAGGGATTGCAAATGTAGTAGAGAAAATGGAAAATGGGAAATGGAATTGATTTTTTGTATTCTTAAGTTTGTTCATAACGGTTTCGGGCCTTGCGTTCGACGGAAAACCGGTGTTACCACCAGTGCTTTTATTCTGTCGTTGGTTTTTCAATGTCAGTCGTTGGTTGAGTTTCTATATTTTAGTCAGTCGTAATTTCGGGTTCTGTCACTTCATTTTTTTGTTGTCTAAGTTTCCAAAACCAATAAAGTCCACCGAGTGGAATACCAAATGTCCAATAAGAATTTAGGTAACCCATATAACCAAAACTTACTCCTAATAGAATTTGCAAGTTTATAAGTTTAAAAGATAGTCCGTTTACAGCAGCATAAGTTATTGCAGGAGTGTTCAAGAAAATAACGGCAATGTATTTTAGCCACTTCTTTTTTAAGTCGCTCCGTTTTATTTGCCTGATTACATAAATGTTGAAAATAGGAACACAAATGGCAAGAAGTCCGAATAGCCAAAAATATGTCATTGTCGGTATTGGTGCTTTAACGTCAAGAGTCTTTATATTCAATATTTTTTTAGAAGTGTCGTCAAAAAGAACTTGAAGAACACCAAAGTCCTTTTGGTTGTTAAACTCAACCAAAACAAGTGTCATGTTTGGCGGTGTATTGTTGGCTTCAACTGTTGAGAACTTTTTTTCAGATTTCATAAAAGAATATTCTAATTCTGTTCCCCAATTATTTACTATTAATTGTCTGAAATTGGCTAAACCTATTTTCATTGTGTCAATGTTGGAGTTCTTTGCCATTTCGTGTTCCATGGCCATTAGTTCAACACATTTGTTGTAATCTTCTTTTAGCAAAGTCTCAACAAATTCCGAAGTCTTGTCCTTATAGGTAAATGTGTTTTTAATAAAATCGCAACCTGTAAGTAGTATAACCGTCAAGATTGTCAATACGATTTGTTTTATTTTTGTCATACGTTGTCTGTCTTTTAGCATTGGCTATAACTCTCAAATATACTTAGCAAACCTGCTTTAATCCAACTTAAAGAGCGTATTGACGCAACTCATACTAATCTTTATCTCCTCAACAATATCCGAAACGTAGTTCCCTTCCCTACTTCAGAATGTTTTACATACAGCGAGCCATGATGGTATTTATTAATGATCCTTTTCGCCAGAGAAAGTCCTA
>CBFGYQ010000292.1:0-3188 GCA_965652995.1 uncultured bacterium | reverse complement strand
AGAATGTTGGTTACAGAAACATTACCGCTCTGGATCAATGGAAATGGAACAAAAGAATTTTCTTTTGATAAATTATTGAACTCCAGTTCTTCAACCACTCTATCCAATCAGGCACTTACGTTAGAGTATACCGGCAACCCTGCATGGTATGCTGTGCAAGCATTGCCCTACATGATGGAGTATCCTTACGAATGTGCAGAGCAAACATTCAATCGTTACTACGCCACTGCATTGGCGGCACACATCATTGAGAAAGCACCAAAAGTGAAAGCCATTTTTGAGCAATGGAAAGCCGAAACAGATCAATCAAGTCTTAAGTCTCCATTAGAAAAAAATCAAGAATTGAAATCCGCTTTATTGGAGGAAACACCTTGGGTGATGGATGCGAAAAATGAAACCGAACAACGCAAGCGCATCGCAGAATTATTCAACACCTACAAACTTTCTAAAGATCTGGATGCAACAATGAAAAAGCTCCTAGACAAACAAATGAGCAGCGGTGCGTTCGGTTGGTTTGAGGGTATGTACGCAGATCGATTTATCACACAATACATCGTTACTGGCTTAGCGAAATTGCAAAAACTGGGTGTGCAAGACAGCAAAGGGAATATGAACCGTATCATCTCAAAATCCTTGCCTTACTTGGATCATGAAATAAAAAATGACTACGACAATCTTGTAAAAAGCAAGGCAAAATTGGAAGTACAACAAATTAGTTATACGCAAGTGCAGTATCTCTACATGCGTAGTTTTTTGAAGCAAGCAATTGAAGGAAACAATAAAAAAGCTTATGATTATTATTTCTCGCAAGCCAATAAATACTGGTCGCAATTCAACCCGATAGCGAAAAGTATGATAGCATTGTCGCTGCATCGGGGAGGAAACAGCACGACACCAAAATCCATTATCCAATCCTTGCGTGAGACATCCATCCAAAAAGAAGAAACGGGCATTTACTGGGTAGAAAGGGGCTATGGTTATTGGTGGTACGAGGCTCCGATAGAAACACAATCGCTGATGATAGAATGTTTTAATGAAGTAGATAAAGATGTTGCGACGATTGATAAAATGAAAATATGGTTGCTTAAGAATAAACAAACCAACAATTGGGAAACTACGAAAGCTACGGCTGATGCATGTTACGCTATGTTGCTCACCGGAACAGATTGGTTGCAAAACACTCCGAAAGTTGCTATTCAGTTGGGTGATAAGAATGTAAAAAGTGAAGATCAAAAAACAAGTGCAGGAACAGGCTATTTCAAAATGCGCTACAATGGTGAAGAAGTGCAATCTAATATGGGCAACATCAAATTAACTGTGAGTGAAAATCCATCAGCTACATCATGGGGCGCAGTTTATTGGCAGTATTTTGAAAACCTGGATAAAATCACTTCTGCGAAAACACCATTAGAAATTAAGAAACAACTTTTCATAGAACGCAATACAGCACGCGGTCTTGAATTGGTGCCGATAACAGAAAGCAATATGTTGAAAGTAGGTGATAAAGTGAAAGCAAGAGTTGAAATTATCGTGGATAGAGATATGGAATATGTCCACTTGAAAGATATGCGAGCATCCTGCTTCGAACCGACGAATGTGATTAGCAGCTATAAATATCAAAATGGTTTAGGCTACTATGAAAGCACGAAAGATGTAAGCACAAACTTCTTCTTCGACCATCTTCGTAAAGGAAAATATGTGTTTGAATACCCGATGTTCGTGCAGCAAAAAGGAAACTTCTCTAATGGCGTTGCTACTATTCAATGTATGTACGCACCGGAGTTTTCAAGTCATAGTGAAGGTGTAAGGGTGGTGGTGAAGTAGGTTTTTCACACAAAGAACACGGCGAAGACAAAAGACTACAAACGCTTCGTGAACATTGTATTCGTTATTCCGTTGTGTGAAACAAGCTGAATAGAGAAAAGAACGTACAAGTGTGCGACGCAACGATGTTCAATAGTAGCAATCCAGCTAAGTGCAAAAACCGCTATGGCATTAGCATCAATTCTAAAACGTAACACTCACTCCTTTTGTTTCTTTCGCATCTAAATTTACTTTTGGAGGTTTCGATCCAAATTTCCAGGTGTTGTTATCCGGTGTCCGGTCTATGAGTTTGCAATAAGGATCTATACCTGCAGTGAATGGTTTTTCATTGACGAAAAATTCGAATGTTTTTTCAGGCTTGTCCATTTTTATGCGTTGCAAAACCAGTTCTTTTTCTTTGTGTTCACCATTTATATTTTCATCTGCAAAAACACCAACATCTATATAATCTGCCACAGCAACTTTTGTTTGTTTGCCCACACTGTCCGAACGGAATTTTGCTGAGCCAACTGTAAGCTTCACCTTATATTTTCCATCAGCAATTTTTTCTGTTGAAAGATCTTTTACATAATTTTCGTAAATCGTGATTGTCTCAAAAGCATCTTTGATGAAATACTGCAAGCTATCCGGTGTAGCAGCTTTGATGTACTTAACAAACTCAATTGAGTTGGTATAAGGAGGCTCTTGAAAAGCAACTTTCTGAATGTATTGTCGCAGTGCATTGTTGAGTACATCTTCCCCTAAATAATCACGAAGTGCATACATAATAACGCTGCCTTTGTTGTAATGAATATATCCCTGATTTTCACAAAGCATCAGCGGGACTTCTTTTTTGGTTTCGAATGTGCGGCCTTTCAAATAATCATCCATTTCATATTTCAGGAATTTCTTCATTGCCTGCTTGCCATATTCTTTTTCCATTACCATCAAAGCACTGTACTGGCTCATAGTTTCAGACATTAAAACACTTCCCTGCACATCGCCGCCGATCACCTGATGTGCCCACCACTGATGCGCTACTTCATGCGCCGTAACATAAAATGGAACATCAATTTTTTCGGGATCATCGTCCAACTTTGCAATAAAACCAATACTCTCAGAAAAAGGAATGGTATTCGGAAATGACTGTGCAAAGCTTGCGTAGCGGGGAAACTCAATGATACGGACTTGACGATGTTGGTAAGGACTAAAATTAGTAGTGAAGTATTCCAATGATTTTTTCACGCTTTTTATCATTCTATCCACGTTGTATTCATGTCCTTTGTTGTAGTAAATCTCAATGTTCACATCCTTCCATTTATCTTTTTTCACTTCATAATCCGCACTTAGGAAAGAATAAAAATTCAGTATCGGGCTATCCATTT
>CBFGYQ010000291.1:0-3208 GCA_965652995.1 uncultured bacterium | reverse complement strand
CCTGCTATATCTTCATCTTCTGCTTTGCTAACGCCTTCTTTCACGTTTTTAGGAGCGCCATCTACCATTTCTTTAGCCTCTTTCAGACCAAGACCTGTCAGATCTTTAACTACTTTTACAACGTTCAGTTTGCTGGCACCAGCGTCTTTCAGAACTACGTTGAAAGATGTTTTCTCTTCAGCAGCAGCAGCGCCACCACCTGCAGCACCACCAGCCATAACAACTGCAGCTGCAGCTGGTTCTATACCGTAATCTGCTTTTAAAACGTCAGCCAATTCTTGTACTTCTTTTACAGAAAGGCTTACTAATGATTCAGCTAATGCTTTTACGTCTGCCATTTTTATAAGATTTTAATGTTGTTTAATAATTTGTTTTATAAAGGATATTGGAAGCCTGTTTTTGAGTTGGCAGTTTTCAGTAGGCAGCTTGCAAAAATAATTTAAATGCGAAGTGCCAATTGCTAACTGCAAACTGTAAGTTATTCTGTCGCTGGTGCATCCGGTGCAGCAGCGTCACTGGCAGGAGTTTCTGGACTAGGTGCAGGAGCTGCTTCTTCAGCAACAGTACCGCCTTTTTGCTCCATGTTGTGCAATAATGCAGCAATAACACGTTTAGCAGGTGATTGTAATAGACCAATGATCTCGCCGATAAGTTCATTCTTAGTTTTGATGTTCTTAAGAGCAGCCAATTGGTTGTCGCCTACATACAACTCATCTCCTACAAAAGCCGCTTTCAACGTAGGTCTTTCGCCTTTGTTTTCTGCACGGAAAGAACTTAGGATAACCGCAGGTTCCTTCGGGCTGTCTGAGAACATAAGAGCAGTTACTTTATGCAAGCTGTCATAAACACCTGCATATTTTTCTGCATCAAGGCTCTCAAGCGCTTTTTTGATGAGTGTATTTTTAGCCACTTTCATCTCTACTTGTTTATCAAAGCAGTGACGACGTAGCTTGTTCACTTGTTCTACAGTAAGTGACTCTGTATCGGTAATGTAAAAGTTGCTGTAGTTTGAGAATTTCTCTTTCAGCATTTCTATTACTTCTGATTTTTGAGTTGCGTTCATTTTTAAAAGTTTTAAAAGTGCTGAAAAATTATCCTACAGATTTAGTGTCGATGATCAATCCCGGACTCATAGTGCTAGCCATGCTAATGCCTTTAAGATATTGACCTTTTGCAGTAGCCGGTTTCATACGAACTAGTGCGTTGATCAATTCTTGCGCATTTTCAGCCAATTTTTCCGGAGTGAAAGAGATACGACCGATAGATGCGTGGATGATACCTGCTTTATCTACTTTAAAAGCAATCTTACCACCTTTTACATCGGTAACAGCACTAGCTACATCATTAGTAACCGTTCCTGTTTTAGGGTTTGGCATCAAGTTACGAGGACCTAATACTTTACCTAAACGACCGATCTTAGGCATTACAGCAGGTGTAGCGATCACTACATCTACATCTGTCCAGCCGCTTTCTATTTTTTGTACAAATTCATCCAAACCTACGAAGTCAGCACCTGCATTTTTCGCTTCAGCTTCTTTATCGGGTGTACAAAGTACCAATACACGTTTTGTTTTACCGGTACCGTGTGGAAGCGATACAGTACCGCGGATAGCTTGGTCAGCTTTCTTGGGGTCAACACCCAGACGGATGTGAACGTCCACAGAGCTATCAAACTTTGTGCAGTTGATGTCTTTAACCAAAGCAGTAGCTTCAGGCAAAGTATATTGTTTGTTTATATCGAGTTTAGCTTCTACAGCTTTTCTTTTTTTGGTAATGTTAGCCATTGTTACAAAGTTTTTTAAAGGTCAATGGATTAATTATTAGAGAATGGAGCTTCCCCTTCTACGTTAAGACCCATGCTGCGAGCAGTACCTGCTACCATGCGCATTGCGCTTTCTACGGTAAAACAGTTAAGATCCGCCATTTTATCTTTAGCGATCTCTTCTACCTGCGCCCATGTTACTTTCCCTACTTTGTTACGATTTGGCTCTTTAGAACCTTTTTGGATCTTAGATGCTTCCATCAACTGCACAGCAGCCGGCGGAGTTTTGATCTCAAAATCGAATGATTTGTCTGCATAAACCGTCAAAACAACCGGTAATACTTTACCCATTTTGTCTTGCGTGCGCGCGTTGAACGCTTTACAGAACTCCATGATGTTTACACCCTTGGAGCCGAGTGCCGGACCGATTGGTGGCGCGGGGTTGGCTTGTCCTCCTTTTACCTGGAGCTTCACAAAGCCGGTGATTTCTTTTGCCATTTTTTTAATCTTTTGGTGTTAACGAATGTTCCTTTTTCCCGTGTTCATTGAGCTTGTCGAAATGAACTAGTTGAAGGACTTATTCTCCCAAATGCAACCTTATAATAAGAGCATTATGAGAATTGGAGCGCAAAGGTATGGGAAATGATGGATTGGAACAAAAAATATTTGAAAAAGATATTTTATGCCTTCGAAATGATTATTGTACCAATCGACAATGAGTTCTTAGTTAAATGCTCTTTTATTTTCGGGGTCAGTTTTGTCAACTCTTGATATTGGTTGATTGATGCCACCAACACAAAAACTGTGATGGAATATTTTAGGAAATTTTGTTGGTGTTGTAGGTTTTTATCGAATGTTAGTAAAGCATCAAAATCGTTATCAATTAGGAGCTTTAGAAGTTCTCCATTTTTGATGCCGTTCCAGCCCATATCTTTCACACTGAAAACTTCATGTTCTGGAAAATCAAGTTTTAATCGCTTAGGCAAATTTTCATCAAGCAACAGCCGCATACAACTCAGCAACATTTTTTGATGTCAAAAATTTATTTGCCACATCTAATAATGCAATAACCTGCTCTTTAGAAACGGTAGGGAAATCTTCCAAAAATTCATCAACCGAAACACCTGCTTCCAAATGATCGAATAGACTTTCGACAGGTACACGAGTGCCTTTGAAAACAGGCTGTCCTCCTAAGATGTCTTTGTCAATGGTGATGAGTTCTTGGACGTTCATATTGCAAATTTAGAGAAGTTGTGCCTTAATTGGTCTTTTGACCAATTAACCATGCTTCTGTCTTGTTGGAGATAACTCCAACAAAGCGGAATTCATTTCTTTTGCCGTAAGAGTTTTAAATATTTTTTCTTATATCTAGAGTGGAATGTTTTCGTTGGTCTACTCTTTTTAAACTTTTTATTTATAGTTAAACAAAAACGTTCGTTCAAAGTA
>CBFGYQ010000290.1:0-3216 GCA_965652995.1 uncultured bacterium | reverse complement strand
CCATCACGAAATGCATAGTAACGCGCCTTAATACCATTGTTACGAAGGACGATAGAACGGGCTTTTGAGGGTTTTCCATTCACCATGCCAAGCACACTTTCCATCTCATCATTGGTTACAGGGGTGTTGGGCAAGTATTTGGAAAGACGAGTAATATATACGGGTCTCACTATTTCTTATATAATTTGGATGGCAAAGATAGTCAATACCAAAAGTTTTTTCCTACTAATATCAATGACAAATTATAAAAGCATTTTGTGAATTCATAACTATTTTTTTTGTACAAACAAAAGACCAATCGTTTAAATGATCGGTCTTTTGAATATTAATGATGTTACTCATTTTTTATTCCATTTCTCCTTCATTATCAATAGAAATGCCATAATAATATCGGGCATTGGTACCCGGATAGATACCACCAATACGCACTCTGCCACTGCTAACAAGCATTTGTTGAATGTCATCGGCACTGTTAACGGGTTCGTCATTCACCTGTGTAATGATGAATCCTTTTTTCATTTTGGTCTGTTGTGCTATGATTCCGTCTGAAATATTGGTCACTAATACACCTCTGGTTGTTCCGTATTTCAGCTTTTCTTCTTGAGATAAAGGACGCATAGTAGCTCCTAACAAGATCGATGATGCAGCATCTTGACCTTTCAACAGCGCAGTAGTACCGTTTATGTTTTTAAGAAGCACTGATGTGTTCATTATACTTCCATCGCGCACGAACGTAACGCCTACATTATCTCCCGGTTTGTATCGGGCTATTTGTTCTAATAATGCCGGTTCAGAATTCACAGGTACATCATTTATCTTAGTGATATAGTCTCCTTTTCGAATGCCAGATCGAAAAGCTCCTCCATTGGTTGGTACACCCGCAACGTACACACCTTCATTACGAGATTCGCTGAGGGTTTGGTCACGAGGATCGTGCTGTCGGTATTCTATACCAAGATAAGCTCTTTGAACGGTACCAAATTTTGTAAGGTCATTCACTACTTTCTTTACAAGATTAGAAGGAATGGCATAAGAGTAACCTGCATAAGAACCTGTTGGCGATGCAATGGCTGAATTGATACCTATTAATTGTCCTTTCGTATTCACTAATGCACCACCACTATTACCGGGGTTTACGGCAGCATCTGTTTGGATGAAGCTTTCTATCGCTGATGCCGATTGTGAACGATTGATGCCAATCGAACGACTTTTCGCACTTACAATACCTGCTGTAACTGTTGCATCAAGTGTCAACGGATAGCCGACGGCCAACACCCATTGGCCAAGTTTTACATTGTCTGAATTACCAAACTCCATATAAGGAAGATTTGACTCATTCACTTTTAAAACGGCTATATCGGTAGAGGCATCTTTAGCAACCACTTTTGCCTGTGCGGTATATCTGTCATTGAATGTTACAGTCACTTTGTCAATATTAGAGACCACATGATAGTTGGTAACGATATAGCCATCAGGTGAAACCACTACACCGGAACCTGAACCCATCTGCGGAGGCAAATAGTATTGTTGAGGTCCAAAGAATTGCTCGAAGTAGCTATTGCCATTTGAGGTAATGGTACGTCCTTTTGTTTGTGTTTTGATGTGTACTACCGCTTGTACAGATGCACTTGCGGCTTGTTCAAAATCAGCAGGTGGAATACTGTTAGCACTATTAGCACCTGTGAATTTATAGTTTGCATAATTAACAGGCAGTTGATTCGTTCGCTGATTGGTAAAAGGAAGTTTGTCTTGATATTTAGCGGCAATAAAAACAGTGAAAAGAGAGGTGATCACTGCTGTAAGCACTACGGGGATTAGTTTAAGTTTCATGATAGTTTTCTCCTTTTTTGTTCTTTCAAAATTATTTTCAATTTCATTTATCATTCTGTTAAACTCAATCAATTAGAGTGCCTAAATAATAAAAATCACGTTAAAAAATGGAGATAAAAGACAGGCTCTTATTTAACTATCGTTATCTATATAAACAATATGCTTTTCAGCGAAGCCTTTGATAAAATCGGTAACCATGTAGGCGATCAGTTTTGCTGTAAGCACGTTCTCTCTGCCATCATCCATGCGAACTGCACCTTCTGTGATGTGTAGATAAGCAGCATCAGCAAAGCGAGCAAAATGGGAAATGTATTTACGAGCTTGTAAAGGAGTAACACCGCAAGGAGTAGCTGCACTTGATAAGACGTTGGTAATGCAATCTAAATCTAACTCTACGCCGGTAGGTAGCTTGCGAACAAAATAAGTTGTTTCATCTAAGGCAGCTTTATATTTTATGTTTTCATGTAGAAAAATATCTTCGTAGGTATAGTAGCAAATATCTTTATCAGCCTTCATGTCTTCGAGCATATTTTCGCTGCTATAATTTTCGTGTAACCCAATAACCGCGTATCGTTTCAAATATCCATCCATTTTTGCATAGCGAAACCCATTGCCACTATGCCTTCCTTCGATAAGTCGATAATCAGGATGTGCATCCAGATTTACACAATTTATTTCAGCATTTCTTCCTTTGCTAACACCTTTGAGAATAGGGTAAGCATTATTATGTCCTCCACCGATCACAATCGGTATTTTTCCTGCCGCTACAATTTTTTGAATTATTGGATATACCAGATCATCTATGTTGCTTACTAATGCTCTCAATTCATTTGCTCCATTGTCAGCACTATTCTCACTCCATTCTTCAAGGTCGAAAAAACCAAGGGCGATAATATTCTCTCCTGATATTTTTGGTGACTGCTGCACATTCAAAATAGCTTTAAGGGAAGGTTCCCAAGCGGTTCTTGTACCTCCTGCTCCAAAATTCGCACGCACACCAATATCTTCTGGAATTCCTAGCAAAACAAATTTTGCTTTACAATTTTTCAGTGACTGCTCCCAATTGTTCTCATCAACACAAACGATCGTTTCTCCCAATTTAGTTTCACCATTTCGCTTACCGATAAGTGATTCTATGTAGTTTTTGCCAAGTGTTTTAAATGAGTTCACAATGTTGTTTTTTTCAGAATTTATAGGGTTATTAAGACTTATGATATTCTTCGTTTTTTAGAGAGTGTTGTAATCTTTAATTTTGTGTTTTAAAATTATCAAAAAATATGTATCCTAAAGAATTAGTAGCACCGATGAAGGCCGAGATGACCGACAGAGGTTTTGAAGAATTGACCACAACCGAGCAGGTAGATGAGGTGATGAAAAAGCCGGGCA
>CBFGYQ010000289.1:0-3223 GCA_965652995.1 uncultured bacterium | reverse complement strand
ACACCTTCATTCCTTTGGCTTCTTCACGCACTTTAGCTCTTGTGATCCTGTGGTCGAGGAATAATCCTGTATCCAAATAATCGGTAAGATTGATAATGAATTTAAGATCAGACTCGCGCACGATCTTTTCCACTTTATTTTCACCCAATTTTTCATACTGCCCTTGTCTGCCTTCTTTTCTCTGTCTGGTCTTTACATACACATTCTCTACTTCCACTTCTGTTACTTCAGCAATAATTTTCCTACACTCTTCCAACCATTGCTCATGTTCCTCCTCTTCCATACCATGCCTTCTTTTGTATTCGGAAGCATGTATCACACCGTCATAAAAATCAATTGCAAAAGGGAACTCGGGCAAGTCGTGATCATAAAAACGAAAACAGAAAACGTTTTGCTTTCGTGCCGGTTTGCTGTAGTGTTTCCACATTTTCTGCAACCGGTTCTGGAACATGGTGAGTTTTGAAGAAAAGTCCTGTGTCAAATCGTTTTGAATTTGAAGAAGTGTAAATATCGCATTTTCATTTGCCAATTCTATTTTGGAAAAACTAGTTGCAATGCATTCGGCTTCACTCTTGCGGTTATGGCATCAGTTTTTCCTAAATATTCTCCATCTACCTGAAAATAAACTCTTTTTTTAACTCTTATCTCCAATCTATCTGCTTGAAATATTTCTGTCTTTTTGGGGTTGAATTTTCGGTTGTAAAAAAGCATTTTCATCAACTCAGTTACGGAGAGTTTTCTTAAAATAATGACTTCAAAAAGCTGATCGTGTACATTGCCCAATGGATTGATCTTAGCTCCTGTTCCATAAGTGCTGGCGTTGGCTATCACCACCATAAAAGCTTTCCGTTTCACTCTTCTGTGTCCACTGTCTATATCCACATCCATCAATCTCTTTCTCCAAAGTACGCGTGCTATTTCCTTCGCATAGCCCCATTTGCCGCGCATATCATTTTCCTCAAAATATTTTACCAATTGTGCATTTATACCAATATCACTTAGGTGGATGCATAGGTGTTGTTCGTTGATAAGAATAGCATGGATAGATTTTATTTCTCCCTCCAACAATACCTTCATACAATCATCCACATCATTCGGCATCCCAATTTCTTTAGCCATGCCATTTGCCGACCCTGCCGGAAAGATGCAGATAGGAACATCCAAACCTTCTGCCGCTTCTGCCACAAGCTTTACAGTGCCATCCCCCCCCACAGCTACAAGTCTATCCGGTTTTATTTTTTCGATCCAATACCGCACAGATTGTTTGTCAACGCTGCTATTGATATTATATATCTCGTATTTATGAGGAGTATGTTTGAGGTGCTGTCTAATGCCTATCTCCCAATTAGATTTGTTTCCTAGCCATCGTTTTCCGGTTTTTCTTTTACCTCCGGATTTTGGATTATGTACAAATAATATTTTTAAACTTTGTGTATCTGGCACGTTATTATAGTTATTTTAATCTCTTAAAAAAATGACACCAAGTGCGTAATGTTAAGTCAAAGAAAACAATAAAAGAATGGTTATTAAATAAACTGCACATTACTAGTGTACCTAAAGTAAAAGTATATAATGGTTACGGTGATGAAGATATGCTTTTGGTGATGGGACACGTCTTGAAACAATCACCACTACCGAAAACCAGATTCAAAAAAAATCTGTTAAGTAATAGCATGTCATTATTGAGGCTTTTTATAGTAGAGCCTTACAAATCCGTATCTATTAAAATGGTTTGGGCAGATGAGATTTTGGAAACAATAACAGATAAAGATGGCTTCTTCAAGTTTGAATGGAAATCGCAAAAAAATATGAATCCCGGCTGGCACGAATTACGCGTAGAGGTTTCGCAGGGGAAATATGCCGGCACATTTGGCGAAGGAAAATTATTGATCCCTCAACCATCTCAATATGCATTCATTTCAGATATTGACGATACCTTTCTTATCTCTCACTCAAGCAATCTCCGTAAAAGATTGTATGTACTACTTACCAAAAACGCCCGAACCAGAAAACCATTTGAAGGTGCTGTAAAGCATTATCAGTTACTGGCCAATGGCAGTCATAATACAGAACAAAATCCCTTCTTTTATGTTTCAAGCAGTGAATGGAATTTGTATGAATACATCAAAGAGTTTAAACGTAGTTATGGCATTCCGGAAGGCGTATATCTTCTCAATCAAATAAAAACAGGTTTAGAATTTTTGAATACAGGACAAGGCAAGCATGACGGAAAGTATATACGCATAGCCCGTGTGCTAAAAGAATTTCCACATCAAAAATTCACTTTATTGGGAGACGACACGCAACGTGATCCATTCATCTACGAACAAATAGTAAAAGACTTTCCGGGTAGGATTATTTGTGTGTATTTAAGGCATGTCGGGAAAAGAAAAAAAGCAATTGTAGAAAGTAAAGTTGCATCTATTAAGAATGAAGGTGTCGAAGTTCTTTATTTTCGAAAAAGCGATGAAGCTATTGAACATTCGAAAAAAATCGGGTTGATCCATGCTCATTCAAATTGACATTTTATACGTATTTCCACGTATTAACCTTTCGTAGGCATTTGCTAAATTTGTGTTTTGCAATGCACATTACTCAACTTACACTAAAGAAATCTTTGTTGCTACTATTGTGGGTGGTATCTGCTGTTTGTGTATCTGCTCAAAATCTTAATGGGGAAAAGGTAAAGGTGAGTCCTGAAAGTATTACGGCATTGAAATTCAACTCTACGATCATGGATTATCAATGGAGTGACCCTTCAGGGTATACCTGTATTGCTCGAAACAACGATAATACACTGCTAATAAAAACACTGATTAACGACCCCGCTGCTACAACACTGATCGTGAGCGAAGGAAAAAGAACACATTATTTCATCATCGATTTTATCCCTAAGATCAACATCAACGAAACAAAACTCTATTACGATTATTCGGATCTAAAGCAGTTAAAGAAACTTGTACAGAACAGTAATGCTATTGCAATAAATGATGTAAAAAAAGAAGTGGAGAAAGAGGAACTCTCTTCTAAAGAGAAAAAGAAATTAGAGAAAGAAAAAGAAGCACAGCAGCTAGCTGCGCAAGAAAAAAGAAAAGAAGAAGAAGCTGAACGCCAGAAACTGGCTGACGAACAGAAAAAACAAGTTGAGAAAATAAAAGAACAAGAACGTGCTGAAGAGCAAAAGCGTGAGCAAGAGGAGGCAGAACGCACACGTATAGCCAAT
>CBFGYQ010000288.1:0-3251 GCA_965652995.1 uncultured bacterium | reverse complement strand
ATGAGTATAAATATTTTGTCTCAAGTGATGACTCTAATTTACCGGAACGCACATCATACATAGCAATTTTATCCCGAAAAACTGCAACGAGTTTGTCATCATCTTTAGTAAAAAAAAGATTGTATGGCGATTCATTTGCTTTGGTAGAAAAACACATCACAGGTCTTCCAAGTACTGCTTCATAAATCATGATGTCATTTGCAGGATATATCGCCGCTGCCACGAGCGTACCGGAATTAGAGGAGGCAACTGAGGTATAACTAAAATTGATCGGGGGCTTGGGAATTATATTCACCTCTTGTGAATAGCAAATATGACATGCTATTGTAGCGAGAAGAATTAAAATGTACTTATGGATAATGTTTTTGAAGGGCATATGTAATTTTTGGATGTATAATTTTAAGAAAAGATGGTCAAAACTCATAAAACTAACCAAATATGAACGCAACACTAACCATAAAAACAAATACCATTTATCTACATTTGCAAGCGTTATTATACCCCTCTTAACAATATGAACTATTTACTTCACCGCGATACGCTGTTTGCCACCATTAGTGTTTTTTTATTGATCGGTATATTCAGTCTTTTCCATTTCAATACGCACTTATTTGACCCTATACAAAAAGCGTTACATGATTTCGACTTCAATGACCTCTCTTATGCAAAAATGAACAAAGCATCAGGAAGTGCAGAAGACGATAACATCACTATTGTAAACATTGGCAATGCTGATAGAGGTACTTTAGCATTATTGATCAATAAGCTCAACACCTATCAACCTGCGGCAATAGGAGCAGATATTGTTTTTGATGAAGAAAACAGAAGCGAACACGATAGTTCTTTAGCAGGTATAATTTCTAATTCACCAAAATTGGTTATTGGAGAACGTGTAATATCATCTGAGAATAACTCAAAAGCGGAGGGTATGTTCACGAACAAGAACAATGTAGGCTATGTGAATTTTGGCGGAGAAGAAGGTGGTGTTATCCGCTCGTTTCAACCAACTGAAACTATTGATAACGTTGTGCATTACAGTTTTCCAGTAAAGGTTCTAGAAAAAGCATATCCTGATAAAGCAAAACAGTTTTTACAAAGAGATAAAAAGGAAGAGATCATCAATTACACTCGTACTGCAGACAAATACTTTACTATAAACTATACCGATGTATTGACAGACGGGGTGGATGCAAATAGGATAAAAGGAAAAATAATATTGTTAGGTTACATTCCTCAACACGACGATATTCAAGATTTAAAGTTTACGCCACTCAATAAAAAGTATGTGGGTAAGTCTATACCTGATATGCCGGGTGTAGCAGTACATGCCAATATCATCTCAATGCTATTGAAAGGTAATTATGTTTATCAAATACCAAAGTGGCTAACCGTGGTTGTAGCATTTTTCTTTACATGGCTCAGTATGGCATTGTTCGTAAGATTTTTTCTTAAAAGCCATATTTGGTTTCATCTAAGATGTAAAGTGGTTCAATTGCTGATCGCTGCCCTCTTCGTTTATATAGGTCTATACAGTTATCATTACTTCGATGCCAAACTTGATCTTACACTTACACTTTTGGGTGTTCTTTTAGCTGTAGATGTTTTGTATTTTTATGAAGCTCTCGCAAAATGGCTCAATAAAAAATTTCATTTTAAAACTCTGTTCACATCATCCCATCATTAACCTATCATGAAAACAGCGTATTTACTATTATTAATTTTCTTGTCTTATTCAATTAAAGCACGATCTCAAAACACAGATTTTGTTTTGTATCAATTTCCGGCTAAAACAATAGTGCGCAATAATGGTAAAGATGCGAATGCTAAAATAGGGATGGCTCTTAAGAAAAATCAAGAAGTAGTTTTAACTAATTCAGGAATAGTCACCATTATTTGCAAACATTTTAATAGCTATAAGTACAATACAAAAAGACTCTCTGTAAATTCTCTAAAAGACACTTGCAAAAAGGAAAACACCTCTATGACTGCAAGTTATTTTAAGTACGTATGGCATGAGTTCCTTCACGGACATTCCGAAGGGAATGAAAGAATGAAGTATATGAAAAATACGGGTGGTGTAAGTAGAGGCGAAGGCTCTTGCCCGTACGTAAGCTATGCCACTTGGACAGATAAGATATACTATACAACAGGAGATTTATTTCTTCAATGGAAATCCAGCATACCAACTGAAAAGCAAACACTACAAGTTTTTGAAGATGGTATTGGTAAGTATAAAATTTTTACAGCACAACCAGAAAACAATCGATACAATATAAACTCACTAATCAATTCTGTTGGCAACAAAGAGACCATATTTTGGGGAGTTGCAAATGGGAATGACGCTCCTTGTTTTTTGAATGAATTAGTAATAGTTTCAGAATCGGATGCACAAAAAGAAGTAGCTGCAGTATCTGCGTTGATTGAAGAAATTGATGAAGCAGCAAGAGCTTTTAGACTGGGTTTTATGTTGGAAGAAAAAAGGTATTACTCTTTAGCATATGGCTATTACAAAACAGCAGTTGAGAAAGCACCAGAAAGTGGCACTTATAAAAATGTGCTAAACGAGTTTGAGAAATTGTATCGGATATCAATTGAGTAATTGAAAGCGCAAATCAAGGTACTGTTCACCACACCCTCCAATCATTATTCTTCACCTCACTCCTTGTAGTAGGCACTTGTAATCCTTCTGTTAGTTCACTTACTCGTTTGTTGAGATGGGATTGCAATTCACTTACCGTTGTAGGTTTGTTCTCTTTCATCTTCTCCAAAATACTGTAAGTAAATACACCTCCTTTAAGATTATTTTGTTCCAGAGCAAACTGTGTACCTCCGGCAGCAGAGATAACTGTAGCTCCTGTGTTGCGACCTACATTCACAAAGAGTTCTTGCATTAGTTCAAAAGAATTCTTCATGCCTAAAGTGGTTGAAGTAGTGTCGTAGTTCACTACTTCCACTCCTCGTTTTGCTAAAGCATCTTTTGCTTCTCCCATTCGTTTCAGTTCCTCTTTATCTACTTCTCCGCTATGGCATGCATCAAGCAGTAAGAGTTTCTTTCTTGCAGCAATGCCATCCAACAAACCTTCCACTATATCATATTGACAACCTTGTTGCTCCGGTTTATCAAAATTGATATCGTAGGTAGATAAATAATAATCAAAATCTTTACTGAACAAACCATGACCTGCATAGGCTATTATCACTTTGTCGTTGATAGCAGTGTTAGTTTGTAAATAGCTTTTTAATGCTGTGAT
>CBFGYQ010000287.1:0-3253 GCA_965652995.1 uncultured bacterium | reverse complement strand
GCACCGGATATAGTTGTGGAAATACTTTCTCCGGGAAATAATCGTAAAGAACTTGCCAACAAATATGAAGTGTATGAAGAAGCTGGGGTAAAGGAATATTGGATCATCCACCCGACAGAAAAAACATTCTTTCGCTACTTACTGGATGCTGAAGGTAAATTTCAACCGCAACGATTATTGACTATGGGTGATGAAGTGAGAAGTGATGTTCTGCCGGGTTTTGTTTTGGATTTGGAAGAGGCGTTTAAGGATGTGTAGAAATATATTACCATTTTTTCTTAAAATTACTTGAGACTTTTACTTGTGCGAAATCAACAAGCTCGCTATTATGTGTTTTTACAGTACTAATATTTAACAAGCCGAAGTCGATGTTTACTTGCCTCTTTTGTGACAATCTCAACAACATAAAGTCCAAAAGGTAACAACTCAATATTAACCTTATCTTCTCGGGTATTTGACAATTTCGTCTTTAGAACCATTTGCCCATTCAGATTGAATATCTCTACTTCTGATAAGCTATTTTGCAAATCCGAAATATTGAAGTAGTCATTTGTAGGGTTTGGATAAATAGTCACAGTAGAGGTTTTCTGTTCTAAAACATGAGATGGTATCACGTTTGCGTATACAGCTATATGCCTAATTGAATAGTTATTTGTAAAATTACCGCCTGCGTAAATACTGCCATCAGAATCTTCAAATAGAGTAGAAATATGTCCCGTAATGTTTAACGGAAAAAAAACAGAATCACCAAGTTGACTCCAAGAAACTCCATTCCATTGAGCAACATATACCTTGCCTTTTTTTCTAAAACGACCTGCAGTAAGTATGTTACCGCTTTTGGTTTTTAGTATTGTAAGAATGCTCTCATCGGCATTCAACGGATTTACATTTGCGCCAAGTTCAGTCCATGAATTACCATCCCATTTCGCAACATATTTATAACCAAATGTATTTGTAAAGGCACCACCTGCAAATATATTGCCCGATGAATCACAAATAATATTGTAAATAGCATCATTTGCATTTAGCGCATTTACGCCTGATCCAATTTCGCTCCATGAATTACCATCCCATTTCGCAACATATTTTCTTTGACTAGAGTTGGAAAAGTTGCCTGCGGCATATAGATTTCCATATATATCTGTACACAAAGATCTAGTACGCCCGTTTAAAATACTCGATGATGCAATTGTTGTCCAAAAGCTTCCATCCCATTTTGCAATGAAAGACTTAGAATTTGGATTGGAGGTCATTGTCGCTACATAAATATTTCCCTGCACATCACTACACATAGCTTCAATAGTATAGTAAGAATTCAAAGAGTCTATCAACAAATTTTGCCAACTTGTATTGTTCCATTTCACTACTTTCCATTGGCTGGAAGAGGCATCATGCAATGTGGATGCAAATAAGTTACCCATATTGTCTTCACAAATATCTGTGATGCTCATTGCATTAAGGGTTGAAATACTGCTATCAACTATTTTCAGACTTGTTCTGTTCCATTCAATTACTTGCCTTTTTTGATTAGAATCAGTAAAGTTGCCAGACATGTAAATATTTCCGCTATTCGATTTTTATTATTTTAGAAATTTCACCGTTAAAACTTATAGTATCTCCATTTTTCGATATTAGTGGAATCCAGCCCAGGCTCTGGGACCTCAAACTATTAGTAAAAAAGTTTAATGAAAACAGGATTGAAATTATTAATGTTTTATTCATCGCAAATGACTTCTGATAAATATACGAATATTTGTCTCTAGATTTAGTCACGCAGAACTCATCTTTAGACAGGTAAATAACGAAACAACCCCCGATTTCTCGAGGGCTGCTTCTATACTATTTACTAAGTACGCTTATTTAATGATATCAGTTACCTGACCGGCACCTACTGTACGTCCACCTTCGCGAATAGCGAATTTAAGACCTTTATCCATCGCGATAGGAGCGATTAATTTAACGTGTAGGTTCACGTTATCACCAGGCATTACCATTTCTACGCCATCAGGAAGTTGACACTCACCAGTGATGTCTGTAGTACGGAAATAGAACTGAGGACGGTATTTGTTGAAGAACGGAGTGTGACGACCACCTTCTTCTTTAGAAAGAACGTAAACTTCACCTTTGAACTCAGTGTGCGGAGTAATAGATTTCGGAGCAGAGATAACCATACCACGACGGATATCTTTCTTCTCAATACCACGAAGCAACAAACCAGCGTTATCACCGGCTTCACCACGATCCAATAGTTTTTTGAACATTTCCACACCTGTACAAGTAGAAGTCAAAGCAGCATCGTTGAAACCAACGATATCAACGTTGTCACCCACTTTGATCACACCACGCTCAATACGACCTGTAGCCACAGTACCACGACCAGTGATCGTAAATACGTCTTCAACAGACATCAAGAAAGGTTGGTCAACAGCGCGCGGAGGCAATGGAATGTAAGTATCTACAGCTTCCATTAGATCTTCTACCGCTTTCACCCATTTTTCTTCACCAGCTAATGCACCTGTAGCAGAACCTTGGATAATAGGAGTGTTATCTCCATCATATTCATATTTGCTCAACAATTCACGAATTTCAAGCTCAACAAGCTCAAGAATTTCAGGATCGTCAACCAAGTCAACTTTGTTCATGAAAACAACGATACGAGGTACACCTACCTGACGAGCCAAAAGGATGTGCTCTTTAGTTTGAGGCATAGGACCATCAGTAGAAGCTACCACAAGAATAGCACCGTCCATTTGCGCAGCACCGGTGATCATGTTTTTTACATAATCCGCGTGACCCGGACAGTCAACGTGTGCATAGTGACGATTAGCAGTTTGATATTCTACGTGAGCCGTATTGATAGTGATACCACGTTCTTTTTCTTCAGGAGCTGCATCAATTTCATCATACCCTTTTTTCTCCGCCATACCTTTACCGGCAAGGATGGTAGTGATTGCAGCAGTCAATGTAGTTTTACCATGGTCAACGTGACCGATAGTACCAATGTTTACGTGGGGTTTGTCCCGATTAAAGGTCTCTTTTGCCATTTTTTATTTTTTTAAGAGATGTTATTAATTGTGTTTTATTTATTAAAAGTCTTTTGTTGTCTTGTTGATTTGTTGTTGTGTTGATTTGTTGTTGTGTTGATTTGCAATTCCAATCATAACTCACCCAATTTTTAACGAAATCACGAATAAACAAAACCACATATCAACTAAAAAAGTGAGCTGTTGAGCAGGATTGAACTGCCGACCTC
>CBFGYQ010000286.1:0-3267 GCA_965652995.1 uncultured bacterium | reverse complement strand
AGCAAAAAAATATACTCAACTACATTCTCATTGGCAGCGCAATTTCTTTATTGATCATTTCACTACTTGGCTATCGCAACTACACACATCGTCAAAAACTGCAACAAGCAAAGATTGATGAACTTGAAACTGAAAAACAACTCACTGCCACAGAAGCAATCCTTAAAGGAGAAGAACAAGAACGAAGCCGATTGGCAAAAGACCTGCATGATGGATTGGGAGGAATGCTTTCGGGTATAAAATACTCTCTTAGCAACATGAAAGAAAACCTAATCATGACACCTCAAAACGCCAATGCATTTGAGCACAGCATCAATATGCTTGACAACTCTATTGGTGAAATGCGCCGAGTGGCACACAACCTCATGCCCGAGTCTTTATTAAAATTCGGACTGGACGAAGCACTTAGAGATTTTTGTAGTGAAATAGATAGAAATGGACGACTGAATGTAGTTTACCAATCTCTTGGTGTAAAGGATAAGGTCATAGAACAAAGTCTATCAGTTGCGATTTACCGCATCACACAGGAATTGCTAAATAATATCCTCAAACATGCAAATGCAAAACAAGCAATTGTACAAATAGGTGCTACTGAAAACCAACTAACCATAACCGTAGAAGATGATGGCAAAGGCGTTGATACGAATACTATGAAAAACAGTACCGGCATCGGATGGAACAACATTCAATCGCGAGTGCATTACCATAAGGGCTCTATCAATATACAGTCAGGACCGGAGAAGGGCACTTCTGTTTTTATAGAATTCCCCATTGCATAAAATCATGGAAAAAGAGGATAGTATTACCCTTGTTCTCATCTTTCATTTGTAATTCCAAAACAGTAAATTTCTGTAATGAAAAAGCTATTGCTGATAGTGTCAATTTTGTTGCTTGCTAACTCTTTGGTATCGACAGCACAAGCCAAGGAGTCGGACAGTTTGCATAAGCTTATCAATAACCATACTAAAAGGGACACCACACGTTTCCGTTTAATCCATTCTTATATCACCTCTGCAGTAAACGTGAATACATCCGAAATCCAATCTTACGTCAATGAAATGATTGAGATTAGTAAGGCAACAAATTATAATCGTGGGTTGCAAATCGCCTACAGCATGCAAGAGATTTATTATGCCGACCGGGGAGATTTCCCCAATGCTTTTCTCTATGCCGATTCGGCTTTTATGGCATTTAAGGGTGATACATCAAAGGCAGCTACACAAGACAAAGCTTTTCTTCATCACAATGTAGGTATTGATTGTTATAAAATTGGTGATTATCGAAAAGCCATTGAGCACTATACACAAGCCGCTAATTTACTGGAGCAAATCAATCCAAAAATTGTTTCTGTAGTTTACGATGGGATGGCAGAGGTATATCATAATATGACCCAGTATGATAAAGCAACTGAGTATGACAAAAAAAGCAATTGCTGCAGCAAAAAAATTTCGCTTTAAGTCAGCCATTGCTAGTAGGACAATGAATTACATCACAAGACTTCTCGACCGAAATATGTTTGTTGAAGCAGAAGAAGAGCTTAGCAATATCGAACCAATAGTTAAAGAAGTCAATAAGCCAATTTCATCCCTATTATTTTATCAATGCAAAGGCAAGATATTTCAAGAAAAAAAACAATTTCAAGAAGCGGTTGATTATTTAAAACTAGCCAATACTTACGCAAAGATTAGTGAAGACCAAAACCTACAACTCGCAACCCTTGGACCATTGATCGAATGTCTTATTGAAGCCGGGAAATTGGATGATGCAAAGGTATATTTGGATACACTGCTGCAAAATTCAATTAAATATGAAATGAAAACTTATCGCACTGATGCATATTCTATGTTGGCTCAATGGCACATTGCTAAATCCGACTACAAGACTGCTTACCGCTTCTTAGAAATGAAAATGCTTCTTTCTGACAGCATTTCATCAGACGAAGCAAAGGAAAAAATAGCACAGGCAGAAATACGTTATAAGGTGGCAGGGAAAGACAGAGAGATAAAATCTTTACAAGACGAAAAGCAAATTCAACAACTTCAACTCCGTCAAAAAAACATCCTCAATTACATCCTTATCGGTAGCGCACTTTCTTTACTAGTCATTTCTCTACTAGGCTACCGCAACTATACCCATCGCCAAAAACTACAACAAGCAAAAATTGATGAACTCGAAACTGAAAAACAACTCACCGCAACCGAAGCTATCCTCAAGGGAGAGGAACAGGAACGTAGCCGTCTTGCTAAAGACTTACATGACGGATTGGGAGGAATGCTTTCAGGAATTAAATATTCACTTAACAACATGAAAGAGAACCTAATCATGACACCAACGAATGCACAAGCGTTCGAACATAGCATCAATATGCTGGATAATTCAATCAACGAAATGAGACGAGTAGCTCATAATCTCATGCCGGAGTCTCTTCTGAAATTCGGGCTAGATGATGCTCTAAAAGATTTTTGTAATGAGATAAATCGCAATGGAATATTAAAAGTTATATATCAATCTTTCGACCTCAAAGACAAATCGATAGATCAGAGTTTATCTGTTACCATCTATCGTGTGATACAAGAATTGCTCAATAACATTGTAAAACATGCTGAAGCCAAACAAGCTATTGTACAAGTAAGTGTTGTGGACAATCAAATAACGCTAACTGTAGAAGACGATGGAAAAGGATTTGATAGCCTATCATTACCCACTGTGCAAGGTATCGGTTGGAAAAATATTACGTCACGTGTAGATTATCACAAAGGAAAAATCAACCTGCAATCAGAAGCAGGAAAAGGAACATCCATATTTATAGAATTCCCTACTGCATGAGTATAAAATTGTATATCGTAGACGATCACTTCATGGTGATAGAAGGCATCAAAGCCATGCTTCATGATGAAAATGGTTTAGAATGGATGGGGCATGCTTATAATGCAGATACCTGTTTATCGTTCCTGCAACATCAACAAGCTGATGTGATTTTGATGGATATCAATCTTCCCGACAAAAGTGGCATCGATCTTTGTAAAGAAGTATTTGAGAAATATCCTAACATTCGTGTGATAGGTCTGAGCACTTTTAATCAGCTCAGTTTTATTTCGAAAATGCTGGACAATGGCGCACTCGGTTATTTATTAAAAAATGCAAGTAAGCATGAGATACTCGCGGCCATAGGCACTGTGATGCAAGGCAAGAAATATTTAAGTCTTGACGCGTCAGAAATGTTGAAAAAAACAGATGTAGAAGAAGCGCCCACGCTTACCCGTCGTG
>CBFGYQ010000285.1:0-3270 GCA_965652995.1 uncultured bacterium | reverse complement strand
GTGCCTTTGTATTTATTCAATGCATCTATCAGCATTTCTACAGATTGCATATCTAAGTGGTTCGTAGGTTCATCCAGCATCAGGAAATTTCCTTTAGCTGCAATTACTTTGGCCAATGCCACACGTGCTTTTTCGCCACCACTCAATACTTTTATTTTCTTAAAAACATCATCGCCGCTAAACAAAAAACAACCTAATAATTGACGCAATTCTAATTCTGTTTTTCCTGTACCTGCCATCTTCATTTCTTCCAACAAATCGTTTTCAATATTCAATGCTTCAAGTTGGTGTTGTGCATAAAAACTCTCTTCAATGTTGTGTCCTTCTTTGCGTTCACCTTCTATCGGCTCTTTACCGGAAATGATACGCAACAAAGTAGATTTTCCTTTACCATTCGCACCGATCAGGGCTATTTTATCACCTCGTAAAATCTCTGCTTGTGCATTTTCTAAAATGGTGTTTGTCCCGTATCGTTTGGTAACGTGTTTTAGTTCGGTGATGATTTTTCCGGGTTGTACAGCCACATCAAAGTTGATATTCATCACAGGAATAGTAGCATCAGGAGCTTCTATTCTGTCTAGTTTGTCAAGACGTTTGATGGCACTTTGCGCTTGTGCAGCTTTGGTTGCTTTCGCACGGAAACGTTCTATAAATCGCTCTTGCTGGCGTATGTAATCTTGTTGATTTTCAAACGCACGTTGTTGTAGTACCATGCGTTCTTCTTTTTCTTTTAGGAAGAAAGAATAATTACCGGTATAACCCACCAGATCGCGCTGCCATACTTCTACGATTTTCGTCACCATTCTATCCAAGAAATAACGATCATGCGAAACGATGACCACGCTACCCGGATAGCTCTGTAAATATCTTTCAAGCCATTCTATAGAAGGAAGATCTAAGTGGTTGGTAGGCTCATCCAGCAACAAGAGGTCAGGCGCTTGCAACATCATCTTCGCTAATAAAACTCTCATTCTCCAACCTCCTGAAAACTGACTGTAAGGTCTTTGCAGATCAGCCGTTGAAAACCCAAGTCCTTCCAACACTTCTGCCGTGCGATGTTCCATTTCATAACCACCAGCCAGTTCAAAATCGTGCAGTGCGTGACTATATCTATCCAACAAATCTGCGTCTTCCGGTTTTGTTTCCAAATCCTTCAGCAATTGCTCCATTTCCTTTTCCATCTCATGCGCTTTCTCAAATGCTTGCATGCCCACTTTCAAAATGCTTTCGTCAGAAGAAAAGCTCAACAAGTCTTGGTTGAAAAAACCGATGGTCACATCTTTTGGTTTGTTGATAGCCCCTTCATCTACTCGATAAGCTCCGGTTATCATTCTCAAAACGGTTGACTTGCCTGCACCATTATGTCCCACGAGACCTATACGCTCGCCACGCTCTATCTGCCAACTTGCTTCTTCTATAATAGGGCGCGCACCAAAGAAAAAAGATACATTCTGTAAGGAAACTAACATGCGCGCAAAGGTAGGGCGTAGGGTTAATTTATTGACGACCTTTTCAACATAAAAAATATAGTTAATTTGTAATTAATTTATATATTTGAACAAATAATATTGTAATTAAAATTTATGAAAATAATTTATCTAATAACAGCATTGATTTTTGGCGGTATTGAACTACATGCTCAGGTAGCTGGAGATTTCAGATCTAGATCAAATGGGACATGGACAGATTTTACAAATACTACTCCATGGGAGCAGTATGATGGCGTAAGTTGGAATACAGCAACTACACTACCAAACTTATCTAATGACGTTACAATTCAAAATGGACACACGATCATCTTGCCTCTACAGGGTATCAAACAATGTAAAAATTTAAGTGTTGACCTTGGCGGAAAATTATTTACAAACAACAGTACACTTACTAATGTTTATACATTGTCTTTGTATGGAAATATAATCTGCGATGGAACTATCGGAAATGGAACGACGTATGACGCTATTGCATTCAATATAAAAGGTAATACCGCAATTTCCGGTAATGGAGCATTTGATTGTACAAGGTTAAGACAAGACACAAACCTCACTTGTACTATTATTATTGATATAAACATTAATTTCAGATATGGGGGTACATGTATCTACAATGATGGTACTAGCCAAGCAGCGAAACTAAATCTTACAATTAATAGTGGTGTAATTGTAAATATAATTGGAGATGGTATTACCCCCGGAAATATTTGTATAGATGGGGTATCAGGTGTCGGACCTAATGTTAGTGGGAATATTACTGTTAATGGTACTTTACTTGTTAGCGGAACAACCTATTTCACTACAAACAATGCTACACAAACTCCTGTTCCTGTTTCGTTTACAATCGGTAGTACAGGTATTCTGGCAACTAATATAATTAATGCAGCAACTAGTAGGTCTTCTGGGCATACGTTAACTATCAACAACGGAGGTGTATTGAGAATTACGGGAGATAATACAGTTGGATTTACACATCCAAGCACAGACAGCAATACATATATATTAGCCTCTGGCTCTACAATTGAATACTCTCGGGCAGGGAATCAAACTATCTATGATTTTGGAGTTAACTATAAGAACTTAAAACTTTCGGGTTCTGGAAGTAAAGCACTTGATTCCGCAATTAATATAGATGAATCTCTAGAGGTAGTAGGGGCTTCTTCCTTAGTTACCAATGGCAATTCTATAACGTTAAAGTCTACTTCTTCGCAAACAGCATCTGTAAAAAATATAACCTCTTCCGCAAATCCCGCAATAAGTGGCGATGTTACTGTAGAGCGTTACATTGGCAATCTCACAACACCCAAGCGAGCATGGAGATTGTTAGCAGCACCGTTATCAGCTACAGGAGCACCTACGATCTTAAATTCTTGGCAAGAAGGAAGTGCTGGTGCTAATCCCAACTCAGGCTTCGGTACATGGATCACTCGCCCCGGTGGTGCGCCCATCACAAATGGATTTGATGCTAATTCGGGTGGTACTTCTATACAATGTTGGAATGGTACCAATTTAGTTACCCCTTCTAATACCAATATCACAAAAATTACAGACAGCGGTGGAGCTTGGTTTCTGTTTGTAAGAGGAGACAAAAGCATTACAGGCAGTGGTGTTTCAGGGAATACCATTTTACGCATGACAGGCACACTGAACCAAGGAAATATCACAACTGGTAAGGCTGGAGTTACAGCTGCAGATTTCTCATTGATACCTAATCCATATGCCTCACCTGTAGATTATGAAGCAATTGTAACCAATGCAGGAAATGCAGGAGTAGACAATA
>CBFGYQ010000284.1:0-3291 GCA_965652995.1 uncultured bacterium | reverse complement strand
TCCAAGAGTTTTGCAATCACCATGCATTGTTGAAAATCTTTTTGTCCAAGATAAAGTCGGTGAGGTTCTACAATAGCTAACAATCTGCCCACCACTTGTCCCACTCCTTTAAAATGCCCCGGGCGATGCGCTCCTTCCAAAACTGTTTCTAAATATCCAAAGTCATAAGCGGTTGCGTTGCTTGTTCCTTCAGGATATATTTCATCAACTGTGGGTAAAAACAAAACATCACAACCTGCTGCTTCCAACATTTGCAGATCACTGGTTATGGTAATGGGATATTTTTCGTAATCTTTCTTGTCGTTGAATTGTGTTGGATTTACGAATATGCTGCAAATACAAAGCGAAAGTTTTTGTTTCGCCATTTCTATTAAGGATACATGCCCATTGTGTAAAGCTCCCATTGTAGGGACAAAACTGATGATGGCCGTCTCACGACGCTGATTTAAAAAATCCTCTAAATCACTCGTTTTCTTGAAGATAATCATTGCCTAAAAATAGGATATTGCTGCAAGGTAAAGGTTGCTATCCAATATTTTCGTAATTTTGCAATCCGATTTTTATAAATATCTTTTTTAGATACTAAACAAGAAATATGTCTGCAGATACCAAGAAAAGAGTACTGATTATCGCAAATGATCTGTCACCCTATGTTGAATTAACCGATTTTGCACACATTCTTAATAAGCTATCCATTGCCACTTTTGATGCAGGTATCGAGGTGCGGGTGATTATGCCACGTTTCGGTGTCATCAATGAGCGTCGTCACAGATTGCATGAAGTAGTGCGCCTTTCGGGTATCAATATTATTATTGATAAAGACGATTATCCTCTTATCATCAAAGTAGCGTCACTACCTAATGCACGTTTGCAAGTGTATTTTATGGATAATGAAGATTATTTTAAAAGAAAGCAACTTTTCCGTGACGAAAACAACAAATTTTTCGATGATAATGCAGAACGCATGATTTTCTTCTGTAAAAGTGCATTGGAAACAGTGAAAAAATTTGGATGGCCTCCGCATGTGATTCATTGCCACGGTTGGATGACCTCATTAATACCACTGTTCTTAAAAACGGCCTACAAAAAGGAACCTGTTTTCGGATATTCAAAAACAATCTTCACAGCAGAAAACGATCAGTTCAAAGAAAAATTGCACGCAGACTTTATTAAGAAAGCACTCATCAGCAATGATATCAAGGAGAAAGATCTGGAAATTTTCAAACCACTTACAAACACTGCATTAACCCTTGGTGGTAGCAAACATGCAGATGTGGTAATAATGGGTGAAGAAAAAATAAAGAAAGAAATTGCTGACGAGGTCAAACCTAGTCGCTACAAAAAGGTCGTGAAATATGACCCAAGCTGGAAAGAAGACGTAACACCACTATTAGACTTGTACAAAAGCTTAACAGAGTCTTAGACTTACATTTATCACATTCGTTTAAAAATAGTATTTCCTTGAAGCGCAGCACGACCACCCGTATCACTTTTTTTTTATTGTCACTCATCTCGTTCACTGCAC
The DNA here is from genome assembly GCA_965652995.1 of uncultured bacterium. Taxonomy (GTDB): domain Bacteria; phylum Bacteroidota; class Bacteroidia; order Chitinophagales; family Chitinophagaceae; genus JAFIGV01. The sequence goes on along the minus strand of CBFGYQ010000284.1, from coordinate 1,766 downwards.
TTTTTAGTTGTAAAGAAGATACAATTATTGATGCTAATCTTGTACCGGCAGGCGATACGATCAATTCAATTATTATACCTGACACGCTAACTATCTATACCAAAACAATTTTAGATGATTCGGCGGTAACGGGTGATAGTATTTATATTGCCGGTGTTCCCATTAATCATGCAATGGGTACAATAGCTACAGATCCGTACTCCGGTAAAACAACAGCGGGCATATTCTTTCAAGTAATACAACCGAGTTTAAACTTCACGTTTCCTGTTGCACCGGATTCAGCAGTATTGATTTTGCCGTATGCTCGATTTACTTGGGGAGATACAACCGTACTCACTCCACAGACATTCAATGTACATGAAGTAACAGGAGATTTTCCTAAAAATAAAATATACACTAGCAAATCAGACGTAGCTTATGATCCTCAAATATTAGGCAGCACTACAATAACCAGTTATGATAAGTTGGATGATTCTGTAACTGATCTAGGTGCCAATAAACAAGCACATCTAAGGATAAAGCTCAACGACAATTTTCTGAATAAAATCAAGAATGCCAACACTTCTACCAACCTCAATAGCTATGCAAATTTCTTAAGTTATTTCAAAGGTTTTTATATAGAGCCATCTAGCACAACAACAGGTAATGCTTTGTTTTATATTCAGATGATCAGCTCTAGCTCTGCTACAGATTACAACAGAGCTAATGTTCTATTTTATTATACCGAATCCGGAACAGTTAAAACAAAATCTTTCTTCTATGACCCAACCTATGCTGCAAGATTCAATAAAATAAGTAGAGATTATACAGGATCACCAACCAATAACTTATTTACATCTACTAACGCTACCGATTCAATTTTTGTTATTCAAAATGAGCCTGGTGCGGCATTGGATGTGGTTATTCCTTACGTGAAAAACTTACCTCAAAGACCTATCAACAAAGCTGAACTCATTATCACACAATATTCTTTCACAGGGGACGGGTCGGATAAATACTTTAGCCCTTCAAGGCTTTACCCAACACGTGTAAATTCAGATGGTACTACGCAAGCTATCTTAGATAGATATCCACTGGAGTATACAGAACCATTGCTATTTATTGATGGTGAAAAAAGAACGGTATCAATCGCGGGGATAACCTATACACAATACGTTATTAATATTCCACGAGAAGTACAAAGAACAATCATTGAAAAACGTGACAAGCTTCACTTAAGAATAGCGGGAGCTTCAGGTTATCCGGGAGCTTACAGGCTTATAGGTACTGGCAGAACTATTAATGATGCTAACTTAAGAATTAAACTGAATATAGTATTTTCAAAAATTTAAACCCCTTAATAATAATAAAAAAATGTGCGGTATAGTAGGTTACATCGGAAACAAAGAAGCTTTCCCAATATTACTCAAAGGTCTTAAAAGGCTTGAGTATCGTGGTTATGATAGTGCAGGTATAGCCATACTCAATGGCAATCTGAACATCTATAAAAAAGCTGGTAAAGTCACAGAACTTGAAAAGCACATTACAGGTAAAGATTTAAGTGCAAACATTGGCATTGGCCATACTAGATGGGCTACTCACGGTGTTCCTAATGATGCTAACGCACACCCTCATTTGTCGAACTCTGGTAATCTTTCTATTATCCATAATGGAATTATTGAGAACTATGCTTCTATAAAAACAGAACTGAAAAAACGTGGTTATACTTTTCATTCAGATACTGATACAGAGGTATTGGTAAACTTGATTGAAGAAGTGTTGGCATT
>CBFGYQ010000283.1:0-3305 GCA_965652995.1 uncultured bacterium | reverse complement strand
TGAAACCTTCATCCATTGCGGCTCGGTAAGTTTCGTTGCTGCCCACCATTCCATAGAACCAGTTGTGTCCTATTTCATGCACTAACAAACCTCTGTAACCCGGTTCGCTGCCACCATCCAATGTCAACATCGGATATTCCATACCATCAGCTGCATCTGCCGCTACCATTTTAGGATAGGCATACATACCAATGTCGTTTGAAAATGTTTTTATGATTTCTGCTACTAATTCTGCACTGTTTTGCCAACCTGACGCATGTGGTTCTTGTGCAATTCCTACGCATTCTATTCCATTCCAGTAAGCTGTTGCAATGCGATATGAAGGATCTGCCGTGAATGCAAAATCATGAACATTCTCTGCATGAAACTTCCAAACCTTGCGCTCGCCTTTGGTGTAAGGAGTAATCGTAGATGGTGGTTCATTCCATTTTTTGTTTGCAAAGTTTTTAATATCCAGTTTTTCGCGAAGTGCTTTGGGTAATACTTCATCTCGGTTTTGAATAGCTCCCGTAGCCTCTACCACATAGTTGCTTGCAAAGTCGAGATTCACATCATACACACCAAAATCGCCATAAAATTCTTTGTTGAGGTGCTGATAAGTGTCCCATCCAAATTTTCTATCATACACACATATTTTAGGAAACCATTGCACACCATTGTAATGCATAAAACCCCAAGCAGGGTACATTTTCATTCTTCTTCTTGTAGCACCATTATCAAAATAGGTTTTGAAATTCATGGAAAATTTCACAGAAGAATTTGGTAGCAAAGGGTTTGACAAATACACTTTCAATACGGTATTGTCCAACTCTGCTCTTACATCTTTTCCATCTACTTTTAAGTTCTCCACAACTGTTCCCAAACCTGCGTCTTCATATCTTCCTAATCGAGTCCTGAAATTGGTTGCTTTTTCCAGATCATGTAAGTGTGAACCTTTCACAAAAGCATTTTGAAACAAATGGAAATAAACGAAACTGAGTGTGTCAGGAGAATTGTTCACATATTCCAAATCTTGCGATGCCTCAATGATATGCGTTGTTTCATCGATCTTTGCGTTGATCTTATAATGCACATCTTGTTGCCAGTAAGCTGCATCGGGCTTGCGATTTTTCCAATAGTATTTATTTTCTGCACTCCTGTAACTGGAGAAATCTTGAGCTTCAATGGAAAATGCAATAAGTAGCAACGAAAAAAAGAATAAAAAATGCTTCATAACAGGGCGTGAAAATAATCTATTCATAGTAGAAATGTGGCTTGCTAGAAACCAATTCACGTGCTTTGGGTGATGCTATAAATTGAAAAGCCCATTTGGGTTTTTCCAAATGGGCTAGTAAAAACACATGTCAATCAGTTATTTTTTCTCTTCTACATCACTAGATTTCTGACCTTCCTCTTTTGCATCTTTAAACTCTTTGATGCCTTTACCAATTCCTTTGGCAAGATCCGGTATTTTCTTAGCACCAAAAAGTAGGATGACAATTGCCAAAATCAAGATCAACTCCATTCCACCAGGCATAGCCCAAAGCAGTTGAGATGTTTCACTATTTACCATAATCAAAAATTTATGCTACAAATTTACACAATGAAGAACGGTTTTACGATTTCTTCTACATCAACTCTTAATAATGGTTCATCAAATGCCTCGGTTGCTGTGCCAATGGAAATAGCTTGTCCACCAATTCCTACAATATTTACACCTGCCTGTGCACTGGTATCTTCGCCTACATAACTATCGTTGAAAGCTGCTGCAGCACCACTCGCCGTAATACCAGCACCTGTCACCCACGGTCTAACATTTGCACCACCACCAGCAGCAGCAGCACGCATTTGGCGTATATGTGATGCATGTCGGGCTTCTACTGAATGTATGTTTAATGCAGCCGTAAGTACTTCATTTTTAGGAAGTATACCGGCCTGCCCTTTATACGCTCTTACACCCGTATCTTCAAAAACCTGTGCTACAGTAAGCAATGTTTTATAATCTGTAAACGTATCTAATGCGCCATTTAGGGTGAAATCATAACCTTTAGCATTTGCGGCATTTGGTGTACCACCCATGTTAGAAATAGTTTTTGTCAAAAAATCTACGTGCGCTATTTCATGGTTTCTGATGGTTTGAAAGGCACCTAACGCTAAAGCACTTGGAAACAAAGCTGAAGCGTCAGCAACTGCTTTTTTATAAAATTCTGCTTCTAGATGTTCAAGTGTCAGTGCAAAATTCAATGCATCAATAACTTCATCTGTGGTTTTACCATATGCTTTATTAAATACCGAACCTACTGCAAATGGAAGTGCGGTTAGGGCAACTTTGCGTGTCATGTTCTTTAATACATTGCGACGCTGATCCGTTTTTTCAAAAACCTCAGGATCTACTTTGGCTATTTCGTTTAGTATGTTGCTGAAATTCATAATTGTAGTTTTTTGAGATTTTATTAAGGAAGATCGCTTTTGATTTTAGTATTAATATATGTACTAGCTGCTGCTAAAACCTGTGATGGTTTTTTTGACATCTCCATCCCGTTTATATCCACTACTTCATTGTCTGCAAAAGAACCATTGGAAATTAAATCTCTTATATAAGCAGCATGACGTGCTTCTACAGAAACAATTTTACCTGCTAATACCAAATAATCAGTACTTGCGATGTAAGCACCGGCACCATTGTAAGCAGCTACTCCCAAGTCTTCGAATTTCTTAGCAGCACCTAACACACTTGCTTTGTCACTAAAATCAATAGTATTGAAATTTATAGAAAGTGCCGGAATAGCTTTGGTTCCTAGTGCCGCTTTGAAAAGCTCTCTATGTGCTATTTCGTGGTCTCGTATTTCAGTCAGCAATTCTTTTTCACTATCTGTAGCTCCTGTATAAAATCCTCTTCTTATTACTTCGGCATAGAATGCGGCTTCCAATTGTTCAAGCGCATAAGCGTAGTTTAGAATACCGAAATCATCGTTTGAAAGTGTTACACCTGTATTGTAAACGTTATCATCATCATCATTGTTACAGGAAGCTGTAGTTATCAGCGCACCTGCTGCCAACAATCCTCCGGTAAGTCCTAGGAAGTTGCGACGAGAGTAGCCTTTGGGTTGTTCGTTTGGTGGCAACTCCGTTAAGATTTCTTTCTTGTTCATAAAAATTTTTTGTGTTTTAAATGTAATCAGATTCGTTGCTTTTTAATAATTACGGTGTTCATTCTAAAAAAAGATTGCTGAACATCGGAAAAAGTAAGCCCTAATATAATTATTTATTTTACCCTAACATAAAACGCCATTACGGAGATGGTTACGAAGGACTCAAATCTTATG
>CBFGYQ010000282.1:0-3312 GCA_965652995.1 uncultured bacterium | reverse complement strand
ATAAAATTTCTAAACTTCCTAAATGAAGATATAGATACGAATTACATCAGTGATAAAACAAGAACGCTGACGGTGCGTGCACTTGGCTCTACTAAATATAATAACCAACGCTTTATAGACGGTTCGAAGAAACTTAGCTACAATGTCAACAATAATTACAATGCGGGAGTAGGTGCTGTATATGGCTTTTTAGGAGCCAATGTTACTGTGAAATTACCTGGTATTAATAATGACACATTGGAGTATGGCAAGACTAAAAAATTTGATGTGCAAGGTTTTTTGTTCACTCGTAAACTTGCATTGGATGTTTATCTCCAATATTATAAAGGTTATTATGTTGCTGAAGATGGTATAACCCAAACTCATTTGCCATCAAACAAAAGACCTTTACGGGCAGATATTCGTACACAGCATTGGGGTGTAAACGGTTCCTACGTATTCAATGCAAAAAGGTTTTCGTACAAAGCGGCATTTATTCAAAATGAATATCAGAAAAAAAGTGCTGGTTCTGCTTTGTTGGGTGGCGGCGTACACTACAATAGAATAGCAGGTGACTCGGCACTTATTCCTTCTGATATTACTTACAATGATTATTTTGACAATAGCGGATTTAATAAAATGGGTGCCGTAAGTGTCGGAGTTCATGGAGGGTATGCTCACACATTTGTGATAGCCAAACATTTTTTTGTAACAGGCTCAGCAGTTGTAGGAGTAGGAGGCAATTACTCTTATTATAGGGATGATGCAGCTGATGTTTTTGAAAAAGGTATTGGCTTTCAGGCAAACCTTTCTTATAAAGCAGCTATTGGTTATAACTCTGAAAAATTTTATGCAGGGCTTAATTATCTTGGATATATACAACGGAATAGCACACCTATCTCTAACGCATGGCTACAGTACGAACCTAGTGTAGTGCGGCTTATTCTAGCTTATCGTTTTCAAGTGCATCCGCCATGGGAAAAAAGGAAAAAGCCTAAAGCGGTATTGGATGTGCAATAAAAAAGCCGCTATATTGTAATAGCGACTTCTTTGGTGTTTTATCCCAATTTAGCTTCTAGCGTTATCTCCATATTATAAGCTTTCGATACAGGGCAGTTCTCTTTTGCATCTTTTGCACACTCTTGAAATTTAGCATCATCAATATTGGGAACTTTTGCAGTGACGCTCAGTTCACTTTTACTAATAACACCATCCTTTAAAGTAATGCGACATTCTGTATTCAATTCGTCTGCAGTAAATCCTGCTTCACCTAATACAAAACTCAACTTCATGGTAAAACATCCCGCATGTGCTGCAGCCATCAGTTCTTCGGGGTTTGTACCTGTCCCTTCTTCAAAACGAGATTTGTAAGAATATTGTGTGTTATTGAGTACGGTGCTTTGTGTGGTAAGTGTACCACTACCTTCTTTTCCTGAGCCTTTCCATACGGCAGTTGCTGTTCTTGACATAATTTTTATTTTTTGAAATTAGTTATGATGATTGTCACACAAAAACCTTACCCAGGAGAAAACCCTAAAAGAAAATTTTGAAAAAGCATGATCTGTAAAAAGAAACCAAGGGTAATTAAAATATAAGTCGGAAGCGGATTGTTGTTTTTTGAAACGCTCATGAATATCAAAATAAGCAACGTTACAAAGTTGAAATACAGCACCGTTAATATATGGAAATAAGAACCGCATACAAGCCAGAAAAGATTGCTAAGCACAAATACGATCACATAATCAATCCAATTATAGTTCCTGTTTGAATAATGAATAATGAAAATAAAAAAGAAGGGTGCTACCATCGTATATCTGTACGCATCGTGAATACTTGTGCGGTAGTCGCTCCATTCTGGATTGAACAAAACACATATCAACCCAATAGCAGCTATATAAAGATGGCTAAGAGTTAGTAGTTTATCGTCTTTTCGTTCGTTTTGCAAAAGCCACTTAAAACCAAGCTTAAACAAAACCATTATTGAAATCAAAGCAGCAAACAATGCTAATGCATTTACCCAAAAAGTAGCAGGTCCTGTTAGGTTAGATAATGGAAATACCGGTGGACCAATAACATGCTCCCATCCCTCTTGCGCCTTGAAAAAAGCAAACCAAACTCCGGTCTTTATATATTGATAATAAGTAAATAATCCCCATCCTATAGCTAATGGAATCGCATACTTTAGAAGAGAATTTTTTAAACTTCTAAGAAATTGCCCCCTGTCTTCTGTTATCAATTCCATTATTAAAAATGCAGGAATAAGCACCATTGTGACAGGTCTAATAAATGAAAGGAGCAAAAAAGAAAGCCAAAGTATTATTGTTTTTTTGAAATGTAAAGCCCAAAGCATTAAAGAAGAAAGGAAAAAGAACAATGCTTCTGCATACGGAACCATTACAAAATACATAGCCGGTAATGTCAACAGAATTAATTTTCTGGAAAGATCTATTTTATAAATGTGTAATAGCAATGCAAATCCTGCTCCGAACAATCCCATATTTACTATTGAAATGCCCAATGTGCCTAAATGTGTCAACTTCCAAAACCATGGAAATAATATATAGAATGCATTTCGGAATTGGTCATGATTCGGTGAATAGTCGTGATTTAATAAATTCCAATACCAACCGGCATCCCAGCGCATTAAGGATTCGTCATTTGGATAAACTCTTAGGTAGCCACATTTATGAAGGAAAAGCTGGACAATGTAAACTAGAATACAGTAACCGAAAGCAAGTAAAAAGTTCTCAAAAAGTACTCGCCTGCTAGATGTCATCAATTACAATTTGGTAGTTGTAAATGTATAAACTTCTTATAAAAAAATCAGTTTGCGTTGCGATCCGTTTTTTACCTTTGCAATCCATTCCAAAAAAATGCCATGCAGCCATCTGTAAAAATCTTCTCGGGTACCAATTCTCAATATCTGGCTGAGAAAATCGCCAAATCGTTCGGAAAGCAACTGGGAAAACTAGATATTCCAAAATTCAGCGACGGCGAATTTCAACCTGTTTTTCAGGAAAGCGTGAGAGGCGATTATGTTTTTTTGGTACAATCTACCTTTGCACCGTCTGACAACCTGATGGAACTATTGATGATGATCGATGCAGCGAAACGTGCTTCTGCGGGCTATATTACGGCGGTTATTCCTTATTATGGCTTTGCACGCCAGGATAGAAAAGATAAACCACGCGTGTCTATCGCATCTAAACTAGTGGCGAACTTGCTTACTACAGCCGGTGCCGACCGTGTAATGACGATGGATCTCCACGCCCCACAAATTCAAGGATTTTTTGATATTCCTGTGGATCACTTAGACAGCTCTGCGATTTTTAT
>CBFGYQ010000281.1:0-3315 GCA_965652995.1 uncultured bacterium | reverse complement strand
CATATTTCAATATCTTGCACGCATGAAGACTTTGGGCACCATCACAGATCCTGTGTTTGTAAAACCTGCATCATATTCCGCTTTCGACCGTTTTTTTCTGAAGTATATTAAAGATGAGCGTGATTTGCCTTTCGTGCATCTTACGTTGAAAATCACTTTCACACTATTGCCCGTTGGTATTTTGCTTTATATGCCCTTCATCACGGGTTGGGTTTGGTGGTTGTTCGCTATTCTATACTTCTATCTTAATAATATCGTTTTCAAAGGCCCGTTTGGGTTGATGCTGCATTGTACCAGCCACAGAATGTTCTTCAAAAAAGAATATGGTTTTATGAACCATTATCTACCTTGGATCATCGCACCATTTTTCGGTCACTCACCGGAGACATATTACACTCACCACGTTGGTATGCACCATGCAGAAAATAATCTGGAAGATGATGAAAGTACTACCATGCCTTTTCAACGTGATTCGATAAAAGGATTTGGTAAGTATTTCGGGACGTTTCTATTCATGGGCATCTATCACTTAGCGTCTTATTTCCATCGCAAAAAAAGAAAGAAACTTTTATACCGTTCGGTACGTGGAGAGATATTGTTCATTCTGTTTTGTGTAGGTATGAGCTTTGTAAATTTCATGGCTACACTTTGGGTATTCATCATTCCATTTTTCTTATTCCGTTTGGTGGCAATGCTCGGCAATTGGGCGCAACATGCTTTTATAGATGCCAATGATCCTGGCAATGATTATAAGAATAGCATCACTTGTATCAATACCAAATACAACCACAAATGTTGGAATGATGGCTATCACATTAGTCATCACGAAAAACAAGCAATGCACTGGACAGAGCATCCTGTTTATTTCAAAAATACGTTGCAGAAATATATTGATAACAAGGCTATCGTTTTTGACGGCATTCATTTTTTGCATGTGTTCTTCTGGCTCATGAGCAATCGCTACGATCTGCTAGCCAAGCATTATGTGAGTCTGGATGGTCGTTTTAGCAATGACGAAGAAGTGGCGGATTTTCTAAGAAGCAGAACTAAAAAGATCAGCTTCAACCAATATCATTTGCAGACAGCTTAGTTTCTTTTTTGTCCAAACTTTCTCACTACTATTTAGCTTCGGTGGCGTTGGCACCATTCATCTTTGTAAGTTCTATTTTGCAAATTACATTTCGCGGCATAATGTTTTAGAGTTTGTATTTTGAACATTGATTTACTAACTCAAAAAAATCAACAATATGGCAAAGGCACTCAAAAAAAAATCAGCCGCAAAGAAAACAGTTGCTAAAAAAGCTTCTGCAAAGAAGTCTGTAGCGAAAAAAACGGTTGCTAAGAAACTAGCTGCTAAAAAATCTACATCCAAGAAAGTGGCGACTAAAAAAACGAGTTCTAAAAAAGCAGCGGTAAAGAAAGCAACAGCAACCAAAAAAGTTGCAGCTAAAATGGCAAAAAAAGCTACCACTAAAAAACTAGCTCCAAAGAAAGTCGTGAAAAAAGCGATTTCAAAAAAAGCAGTAGCGAAGAAAACCACCACAACTAAGGTTGCCGCAAAACTTGCGAAAAAAGCATCCAGCAAAAAAGTAGCTGTAAAAAAATCTTCACCGGCAAAGAAATCGGGTAAAAAACAATCGAAACCATTAGTGGTTGAAACCGCTCGTCTGTCACCCTATAATACCACAACAGAAGTAAACGCTGTAGCACATTCAGAACATACCATTCCTACTGATGGAAGTGAAGCGGCAACTGAGCAAAGAGAGCATTTAGATTTTGTGCCTGATAAATTCAAGACCTCTCCAAATGATTCTTATCACGGGCATTCCGGACCAAGCAAAGCTAAAGGCGGTAAAAAGCCATCCGGCAAAAAGCCTTTGTGGAGTAGCAATAAAAAGCATAACTAATTACATTTTTCTTCATTTTGTTACATGAGTCTTAATAAGGCTCATGTATTTTTTTGAACTAAAATGTTTAATTACTTTTATCGCCGTCGGCACATAAACCCATGCAAATAGTACAGCGACATAACAAGTATTTTCTACAGTTCGCCAGCGGCGAGTTGGAACTATCTGAACAGCAGGTGCAGAGACGTTTGGAACGTGGAGATAAAGTAATGAATCAACTACAGGCTTTACAAGATACTTTGCCCGAAATAGATAGCAACATAAAAATTGAGAAAACCACCAAGGAAAGAAGCGATTTTAGTTTCTCACCTCAGTCTTATTCATCTGCAAAATACTTCGATCACATCCTTTATGAATTTGAGCAAATCTATCGTGCTAATATAGATGATACAGACGCTCTTGAAAAATTAAAAAAATTCTGTAAAAACTCTATTCAAAAATTAGAGAAGGATCGTAAGAGCCCTAAAACAGACCATATAGTTATAGATTATTACTTGCTTTCCTGGAATCGTGTGTGTAGTTTTTTAGATACTTTACCAGAGAAGGTCAAGAGAGAAACAAACGAACAGTTAGTATCAAAAGTAGCCGTTGCATCTGCACAGGTACAAGGCGAGCTTTTCTCTACAGAAACTAAACTAATCGAACCCACTTTCAGACATTACATCAAACAGCTTCTAATCATTCAATTGATGCAGGCAGATGGTATTTTTCCTATCAACAATGCTATTGAAGGTGTTACTCAAAACGATATACAAAAACTCATCACCGGCGTTTTAGGAGTACGCGAAGACCTTACACACCAAGCACTTCACGCAGCCTCCTCTATTCTTTTGAAAAGGGACATTAGCACAGATAATGTTTCTGAACGAATTCAAATACTCGAAGAAGTAGAATCATTTTTTGAAGAACTGCCCTACCCCAATATTATAAGTCGTGTGAAGCTTTTATTGAAATTGTACAGAGACAAAACTTCTGCTCAATAATTTCATTCCACAATGCCTACTAAAAAGACAAAATCAACAAGCATTCTGAAAAGGATACTCAAGACAGTACTTATCTTGTTTATCGCCTCACTATGCTACTTGGTTATTTGCAAATGGCTGATGCCGCCGATCACAGTTACACAACTATCTTCAGTAATAAATGGTGATGGAATGAAAAGAGATTATGTAAGTTGGAATGATATTTCGCGCAATGCTAAACTAGCAGCTATAGCAAGTGAAGACCAATTATTTCCTACACATGATGGCTTTGACTGGAAAGCGATAGAAAAAAGCATGGATGATTCTCCAAAAAAGAACAAGAAAAGACCTAAAGGAGCAGCAGCGAGTACCATTACTCAACAAACTGCAAAGAATGTTTTTCTATGGCAAGGAAGTGGTTGGGTTAGATATGTACGCAAAGCACC
>CBFGYQ010000280.1:0-3330 GCA_965652995.1 uncultured bacterium | reverse complement strand
GAGCTATGTCTATCCAAACTATGGATGTTTCGGTGCCTGCCGGAACAGAATATTTTTTTACCAATCGTATATCTTACCTCAATCAGTTATTAATCGCACGCAAGTTCAATAGCTGCTTTTCCTTGCAGCTTATGCCTACGCATATTCACTACAACTTGGTAGATTTTCGTACAGAAAAAAATGATGTATTTGCTATAGGGTTTGGGGGAAGGCTTAAAGTTTCAAAACGAATTGCAATTACGGGCGAATATTATTACGTGCCGGATGATTATAAAAGACGCGGCTCTAAAAACTCGCTCACATTCGGTATAGATATCGAAACGGGTGGACACGTTTTTCAGTTGATGTTTAGCAATTCTACCGGTGTATCGGAGCGTGCAGTTATTGGTCAAACTACAGGGTTGTGGGATAAAGGAGATATACATTTTGGTTTCAATATTTCCCGCGTGTTCACAATAGTGAAACCAAAAGGATTCGAGAATTCACGAAATAAAATTTGGTAAGTTTTTTTGGTTGGATGAAATATGAAGAGCTTCGGTATTGTCCGGAGCTTTTCAGTGTTTGCAAGTTTTTGCTGTTTTGATTTGTTTGTAATAACTCATTTTTACTTTTGAAAAAAACGAATAATTGCAGCAGCTTGATAAAATCAAAAATCTTTTTGACGAAAAACTAAAAGTTTATCACAATAGTTCGTTCATTTCAGCAGACCCAATTTCTGTTCCGCATCGTTTCTCGAAAAAACAAGACATAGAAATTGCTGGTTTCTTTGCGGCGATATTGGCTTGGGGCAATCGTACCACCATCATCAACAATACTAGCAAGCTCATGAAGTTGATGGATGATGCGCCGCACGATTTTATCTTACATCACACAGAAAATGACCTAAAAACGTTCTTAGATTTTAAGCACAGAACCTTCAACGCAACCGACTTACTTTATTTCATCCACTTCTTGCAACATCATTATAAAAAATACGATTCATTAGAAGATGCTTTTGCTCCTAAAAAAATCTATGCTCATTTGAATGTTCAAGAAGCATTGATTTATTTTCACAATTATTTCTTTTCGCTGGAACACCCTGAACGCACTAGAAAACACATTTCCACTCCTACAAAAAAATCTGCTTGTAAACGCATCAATATGTACTTACGTTGGATGGTCCGAAAGGATGAATTTGGAGTTGACTTTGGATTATGGGAAAAGTTAAAACCGCATCAATTAATATGCCCTTTGGATGTGCATGTGGCAAGTGTAGCCTATCGTTTAGGTTTATTACCGAATGAAAAATCTAATTGGCAAAATGCAGTTGCTCTTACTGAGAAACTAGAGCAAATGAATCCTGACGACCCCGTTCTGTATGATTATGCTATGTTTAGTGTGGGGATGGCGGAAAGGTTGTAATTCATTAATTTTGAAACCATGGTAACTACCTACAGATTAAATGTAAATGAACTTTCTAATGAACTGTTGAAGTCTATTAAAGCAGCATTCAAAGGGAAGGATTAGAATTGGTGATTACAGAGTTATTTATTCCATAAAAAAATCAGGTCTTAGTTGTTTTGGTTTTAGATGTTGGAAATAGAAAAGATATTTACAAATAAGTTTCAACTCAATCAATGCAACTCCCACCCAACAAAAAAATCTATTTCGCTTCCGATTTTCATCTAGGCATTCCTGATAAAGGATCGAGTAAGGAACGTGAAAAACGTTTGTGTAATTGGTTGGACGAAATACAAAAAGACGCAGAACAACTGTATTTGGTAGGAGATATTTTTGATGCATGGTTTGAGTACAAGAATGTTGTCCCTAAAGGTTTTACAAGGTTTTTAGGAAAACTGGCAGAGCTTACGGATGAAGGTTTACATATAGAAGCATTCACCGGCAATCATGATCTTTGGATGCGTGGCTATTTTCAGGAAGAGTTGAATATTCCTGTTCATCATCATCCGATAGAAAGAACGTTTAACGGTAAGAAATTTTTTATCGCACATGGTGATGGATTAGGTCCCGGAGATCATGGTTACAAACTCTTGAAGAAGGTTTTGCGCAGTCCTGTTTCTCAATGGCTTTATCGCAGAATACATCCGGATACAGGTGTGGGTATGGCAAGTTGGTTTAGTCGCCTAGGTCCAAAACATGATACAGAAGAAGATCCGTTTCTTGGTGAGAAAGAATGGCTGGTGCAATTCGCACACGACAAGTTAAAAACAGAGCATATCGACTATTTCATTTTCGGACATCGTCATCTTGCTATCGAATATCCACTTGAGAAAAATAGCTTGTACATCAATTTAGGTGATTGGATAAAATATGATAGTTATGCAGTGTTTGATGGAAGCGAGTTGAGGTTGATGTATTACAAAGCATAACTTAATAGTATCACTTCCTAATCTCATACACAAAATTCAATCCCGGTGGTTCACCAAAATAAGCTACTTCCTTCTCGGCAATCTTTTCGGCACCAAGCCGTTGTATGGAAATTTGCGAACGCAGATTAAGCGCACCAATATGAAAATGAACTTTTGAAACGAACTGAAAAATATGATCCAACATCATTTTTTTTACCGAATGATTAATTCCTGTACCCCAAAACTCAATGCCGTAAAATGTATAGCCGATTAAGATACAATCCTCTTTGTCATTATAGTCATAAAACCGTGTGCAGCCTGCGGCTTTATTACTTGCTTTATCTATCACCTTAAATGCTACCCCACTTATTATACACATCGTTTGCGTACTTATCACCGCTCCCTATAAGTGCCGCTGAGTTTTTGACCCATTTGTGCAACCACTCTTTGTTAGGCACACGCGCATCAACACCTTTCAATGCCGGACCGGTCGCATCTTTTAACGGGTTGTGACAAGAAGCACAGTTAGATTGGAATAGCGCCTTCCCATCAGGTTGTGCAAATGAAGTAAAATGGCTGAGAAACAGCGTAAAAATCAGTATGATGGAAGTCCTTGCGAGTTTCAGATACATTGGCTTTTTGAATTCTGACACAGGAATAATCTAAAAGGAAATTAACGTTCCTTTTAGATGAAACGTGGGCAAAAGTACAATACAAACTTCAAAAGTTATAACGATTTTTGAAAAAATTTTTCCTTTATTAGCAAGGGTTTCAGGGCATATTTTATTTATGACAATTTGGGAATGTCATTTCAATGTCAGGAAAAATTGCTGTATTGTTTTACAATTTGGTGACAGGAAGATAATAAGCATTTGATTGAACTTTGGTGTTTTAGTAAAATCTACTCTCCGTAACTTATTTTCGATGAACATAAACATACAACCAACACTTTCAAAAGAAAAACCCATTCTTTATCCTTTAC
>CBFGYQ010000279.1:0-3331 GCA_965652995.1 uncultured bacterium | reverse complement strand
CCGTGAAAAACAACTGCAAGTAGAAGCTGGTGCTACGCACGATTTTAAAGAAGGTGTACAAGCTTTTCTAGAAAAAAGAAAACCTGTGTTTAAAGGAGAATAAAGCTGACAAGGCTTCGACAGGCTCAACCTACATCAAAGTATTAGAAATTCGGTTGTAGTTTATTGTGCGTGTAAAACTCACTGAAATAATTAACCACTTCATCTGCTGTATCAAATATCTTGATTATTTCAAGATCTCCGGGGCTTATGTTTCCATGAGCCTTAAACATCACTTTGTCCATCCAATCAAATAATCCTTGCCAGTATTCTTTACCGATACAAATCATAGGAGTTTGAGTGAATTTTCTTGTCTGGATAAGTGTTGCTATTTCAAAAAATTCATCCATAGTACCCCATCCGCCCGGCATCATGATAAAGCCTTGTGAGTATTTAGCAAACATTACTTTGCGGACGAAAAAATATTCAAAATTGATGTTGTAATCAGGTGTGATAAATTGATTGGATCCTTGTTCGAAAGGCAACTCAATATTCACTCCTATTGATGTACCTTCTGCTAAATGAGCACCTTTATTTCCCGCCTCCATTATACCTGGGCCTCCTCCTGTTATTATTCCAAAACCTTCTTCGCTAAGTCGTTTTGCTATTTCTACAGCAAGATTATAATATTTTGTATCCGGTTGTGTGCGTGCGGAGCCGAATATGGTAATACAAGGTCCCGACTTTGCAAGTGCTTCAAAACCCTGAACAAATTCTGCCATGATCTTAAATACTTGCCAGCTACTGTGCGCACGGGTTTCTGTCCAGTCACGCATTTTTACCTTGGTATATTTTTCTTGCATATTCTAAGTAGTAAGTGGTAGTTCGCTTTCAGCCTTTCTAGAGCATAAAAATAAAAGAATAAACGTAAGTGCTGCGTTAATGATGAGCAATTCAGTACCGATAACGTAGCCTCCTAAGAGTTGTTTATCATTTTGTTTCAAGAGATAAGAAAGAATAGGTGCAGCGATACAAATGATAGGAACAAGAGATTCTTTTACTTTTCTTTTGGTAAAAATTCCGAAAGTAAATAATGCCAAAAGCGGCCCATAGGTATATCCTGCAACCACTAAAAGTGTTTGAATTAGTGAGCCATTATCCACTTCTCTAAAGAAGAAAACACACGCTAAAAATATAAGCGCAAATACATTGTGGACAATCAATCGCACTCGTTTCTTTTTGTTTTCATCCCAGTCTGTTCTGCGTTTCATACCAAGAATATCTATGCAATAAGAAGATGTAAGAGCCGTCAATGCGCCATCTGCACTTGGGAACAAAGCACTTATCAACCCAATTAAAAAACAAACAGTAATGAAAAATGGCAGTCCACTTTTTACTGCTATGAAAGGGAAAAGATCATCACCAGTTGCAGGAATGTTATTGGCTGTTGCATACAACGTAAGCAATGCACCAAGTGAAAGGAAAATGAACACAACAATGCCTTGCAAAAAACTCAACACGATCATATTCTTTTGAGAATCTTTGAGGTTGGTAACGCTGATATTCTTTTGCATCATCTCTTGGTCAAGACCTGTCATAGCAATGGTTATGAACATACCCCCGAGTATTTGTTTCAAAAAGAAATTAGGAGCAGCAGGGTCTGTACCTATCATTTTCGTAAGTCCGTTATCTGTCATTGTTTGCCAAGCATTTCCTACATTCAAATTGAGCTGAGAAAGTATATAACCGATACAAACCAACAACGCCAACAGCATAAAAGTAGTTTGTAACGTATCTGTCCAAACGATTGTTTTTACACCACCGCGATAAGTATATAAAAGGATCAATGCAAGAATAAGAATAGCAGTAATCTCGAAATTGATATGCATATCTGCTAGGACGAATTTCTCCAATACTTTTATCACGAGATATAAACGCAGCGTTGCACCGAGCGTTCTGGAAAGGATAAAAAATAATGCTCCTGTTTTGTAAGAAACAATTCCTAACCGCTTTTCGAGATAAGTATAAATTGAAGTAACATTCAACCGATAATAAAGCGGCAACAAAATATAGGCTACTACAAAATAACCAATCACATAACCTATTACTACCTGAAAATAATCAAACCCTGACTTGCCAACCGTACCCGGTACAGAAATGAAGGTCATGCCACTTAGCGATGTGCCGATCATCCCGAAAGCCACTACCCACCATTTGCTGCTTTTATTTCCAATAAAGAAAGATTCGTTGTTAGAATTACGGGAAGTATAAAATGCAATTGCTAGCAGCAAACCAAAGTAAGCCAGAATGATAATCAGCAGTAAGGTGGAATTCATGAGTGTAAAATAAGAAAGAGTTGGCTACAAACGAATGCGCCTGACATGATAACATGCGCGACAACATTGAAAACTATCTAATCAAAATTCATCCCTCCATGTTCTACAGGACCACATATAGTCAATTCACAATTCGGGAATGTAGCATTTAGCTTTTCTTCTATTTCCTTGGTGACCAATGGTACGCTGCAAATAAGAACCTGAAGTTTTGGGAGAACTGATAGTTGTTGAATACCTTCTAGCGAAATATTGTTGTGTCCGATATGCAGGTCTTCTAATGTTGTCAACTTTTGTAAATAGGGTAAACAATCATCACCAAGTTTTAAATCTTTTAAGTCTAACCTTCGTAAGTATTGCAAACGTGGTAGATAGCTTAAACCATCAACAGTTACCCACGAACCTCCCAGTATCAAAGTATCTATCTGCTGAACTCTCAGCGTAAGGCAATCTATATCATCGTCGGTGTATTCACTATCGGGAGCACCAAACCAGTTAAGGCTTTCAGGAATTTTATTATGATTGGTTATCCGAAAATATCGAAACCAAAATTGCTTTTCGCTTCTGGATAACCTTTGTTTGGTATGCATTTAATAAAATTAGGGATACTTAAAAACTATCTTTTCCGGTTTCTGTATAAGGTGATGGTGAAATCGTTTCAGCATCTCTCTAACAAAGAGATTCCGAAATAAATTCGGAATGACACGAGTAGTGTTTTTTAAAGTCTAATTGGTATTAATTAAAATTAGGGATACTTAAAACTAAAGTAAAGCGCATGCCGTACTTTTATCCCTGCATCTTTGTATTGGTCTATTTTTTCACTCCCATCATCGTACATCTTTTTCCTGTCGTCACCAATGTATAATTTAATAGTGTTTTCTACAATTTTATACTTTGTTTCTTCAGCGATATACTTAAGAAAATCTCTTTTTAATTTTTGTTGAATATCTGCAATTCTGTAGTCTTTATATACTGTTGTCCGAGATAAATATAAAAAGTAAGGGTGGTTTTTGAAGCCA
>CBFGYQ010000278.1:0-3341 GCA_965652995.1 uncultured bacterium | reverse complement strand
CTGCTGCTGCTAAAATGAAGACCATGGATGAATGCGGCATTAATGTGGTTGCTAGCCCTGCAGACATTGGTAAAACTATGGCAGAAGTATTAAAAAAAGAATTGGTTTAATATTCTTTGAAATTATTATAAAAAGAAAACGTCCTGATTTGATCAGGACGTTTTTGTTGCAATTAATCTATTGGACTACTGCAATACTATTCGCTCTGTGTATTGTCCTTTTTCAGTATTGATCTTAATGAAATAAACACCTTGATTCATACCTGAAAGGTTGATTGGCTGTGTTGTCTTAGTAGAAATTGCTTGGTTGTAAACAACACGACCTGAAATATCAGTAATTACAACGTTTGCTTCTCCACTAACATTGCTCTTCCATGTTATGTTTACTTGTCCTTTTGTAGGGTTTGGATAGAGGCTGAAAACATTATTTACCGCCACATCTTTAATAGCTGTTGGCTTAGGTTGGATAGAAGTTGAATTTTTCTCAAAATCTACCGTTGTGTATGTATTAACGCCTGCGCCAATAACGATTGGAGCAGAAGGAGTAGTTGCATAATTCATTTCTTCAGGATAGATGGTATAGCTACCATTTCCTATTCCACCAAATGAATAATCACCATTTACATCTGTATAAGTTGATGCAATCACATTATTAGTAGCATCTCTTAGTAGAACAGAGAGGTTTGCAACGCCGGCATTGGTTCCTTTACCTGCACCTTGGCTCACATTACCACCAATAAAGCCGGGACCGGAACTCGGAGTACCTGAGATCATAAAGATATGATTGTTAGCAGTAGAACCGCCGTAATGACTGATGTAAGTAGCATTGTTCCAAATTGCACTTGACTGGTGGTAAGTAGGTATCAAACCGGGGTTGGTAGTGCCGGGTGCTACACGTGCTTTTACAAAATAACCGCCGGAAGGAACGTTGTTGAATTGATAATTTGCCCAGAACCATTGTGAGGGTGTGATAAGAGAATCTACAGCTGTAAGTGTGGTGGACATTACCGAACTATCGAACCCGACCTCTATAAGCCATACCTTAAAGCTAAGCTGTGTATTGGTAAGTGTACTGTCATAAGTAATAGAACCGGAAATAAAATTTGGTGGTGGCGGTGGTGTTGTTATAGTTATTGTTTGAACGTCAACATCAGTACAAAGCACTACACTATTATTGAGAGAATCATACCAATCATTTGTCATAGTAACAGCATAAGTACCTGCAGCAGCATAAGTATGAGAAGTATAGTTTACATTATTTACTACTGCACTACCGTCTCCAAAATCCCACGATGCTTTTCTTCCAACAATTCCAGGAGGGATGTTGCTCGGATAGTTTGATGTATTGTTAAAGTATGCTGTATAACCCGAAATGTTTGTGGTAAAACTTGCGTTTAAGCTTGCGCAGTTTAGTGTACCCGTCCAAACATTCAAATTTTGGGTACTAGTATGCGAGCAACCGCCACCTGTAGAAACTAATGTAACATTGTAACTTCCTGAAGTAGTATATGTATGTGTAATTGGAGAACCTGTACCGGTGCTACCATCACCAAAATCCCACACGTATGTGTTTGGACCGCTGCCTAAATTGATAGCTGTAAAGGTGTACGCGCCACCACCATTGTTTACCGAGGAAATACTAGCATTGCATGGCGGTACGGTAATAGTAACAGTTTGGTAAGCCGTATCAGAACAATAAACGGATGTGCTGGGATTACCAGTAGAATCAATCCAATACTGTACCATCTGAATGTTATATACACCTGGCGTTGTATAAGTATGATTAGCTGTCGTAGTTGGACCCCAAATAAGGTTCGTTGAATTATCACCCCAGTTTACATCAAAATAATCCATCGTATTACCAATTGGCGTAGGGAACGTGGAAGTCCTCGTAAGTGTTACAGAAGGGTTGTTTTGCGTCAGTGTAAAGCTGGCATTAAGCTGGCTGCATTGCGAATACCCGATAAAAGCACATAAAATGCTAATTAGGGTTAAGGAAAGTTTTTTCATATCTGCTTGTTTTATTTGGTTTTAAAAATGGTGTTTAGGTAAATAGACGCAACAGTTTGCATAAGTGTTAGGAACAAAATAAAAAAAGTCCTGAAAGTTTTTCAGGACTAATACCTCACTCAACGAGAGTTTAGAGTTTATTTTTTGGAATTTGAAATTTCCTACAGGTTTCCTCTCTTCGCCTGCTCTCTTTCTATACTTTCAAACAAAGCCTTAAAGTTACCGGCACCAAAGCTTTGTGCTCCATGTCTTTCGATAATTTCAAAGAAAAGAGTTGGTCTGTCTTCCACAGGTTTTGTGAAAATTTGTAATAAATAACCTTCCTCATCTCTATCTACCAAGATGCCTAAGCCCTGTAGTTTCTTGATGTCTTCATTTATCTTACCTACACGTTCAGGAAGCATTTCATAATAGGCTTCTGGTGGTGCCGACAAAAACTCAATGCCGCGAGCTTTTAAATCGGTTACAGTTTTTACAATGTCTTTGGTAGCTACTGCGATGTGTTGCACGCCTTCACCTTCATAAAAATCTAAATACTCTTCTATCTGTGATTTTTTCTTTCCTTCAGCCGGTTCATTGATCGGGAATTTTGCATAGCCGTTGCCGTTGCTCATTACTTTACTCATCAAAGCTGAATATTCCGTATTGATCTGCTTATCATCAAATGAAAGAATATTCACAAAACCCATTACCTCTTCATACCATTTTACCGTTGGCAACATTCTATTCCAGCCTACATTACCTACACAATGATCTACATACAACAAACCACAATCAGCAGGATTATATTCACTTTCCCATTTTTCATAACCCGGCATGAAAATACCATTGTAGTTTTTACGTTCTACAAACATGTGTACAGTTTCACCATAAGTGTAGATACCACTCATGCGCACTTCACCCTGATCATCATTTATTGTAATCGGTTCTTGGTAAGGCTTTCCGCCGCGTTTGGTTGTTTCTTCAAATGCTTTATACGCATCATCCACCCAAAGAGCCAACACCTTTACACCGTCACCATGTTTCTGTACATGCTCTGCTATCGGGTGATCTGATTTCAATGCAGTGGTCAATACCAAACGAATTTTCCCTTGTTGCAAAACATAGGAAGCACGATCACGCATCCCGGTTTCAGGCCCTGCATATGCTACCGACTGAAAGCCAAATGCTGTCTTATAAAAATGTGCAGCTTGTTTTGCATTGCCACAATAAAACTCAATATAATCGGTACCGTTAATTGGTAAAAAATTCTCTGCTTTTGCAATTTTCTCTGCAAATGTTAGTGTCTCTGACATTGTTATTCTCTATTTAAAAATGAAGTAATGATTTTTT
>CBFGYQ010000277.1:0-3349 GCA_965652995.1 uncultured bacterium | reverse complement strand
GTATAGAACTCATCGCTCAGGGTGCAATCCTGGAGAAATTACTGCAAGTGATGCGTTTGGGAGTGAGCGAAAAAATCATGAGGGACTCTGTGCAAAAACTTGTCAACACCACCCGTGGATTTTATAAGAATTACGATGCTGCGACCGATGAAAATCTGTTTGCCGTGATGATGCCTGCTTACATAGATGGGATGAATGGCAATGTACCTGATTATTATAAACAATCACTGGCCAGATACGCTAACAACTACAACACTTGGGCAAATAGAGTATATGATAATTCTATGCTTACTAGTAAAGAGACTGTAAATAATTTGGTAGAAGTGGTGAGTAGCGATGATGCCAATACGATTCGTAACGATGATGCTTGGAAGCTCTACAATGCAGTGAGCGATTACCGCAAAAGATACAGTGCGCCGATCATTGCAGAATACAATAAGAATATCAATTACTACAACCGGCTTTACATGAAGTCGCAAATGAAAGCACATCCAAATCTTTATCCCGATGCAAACCTTACGCTGCGCCTGGCTTATGGAAAAGTAAAAGGCATAGATCCCGATGGGCCAGCAACTTATGGTTTCCAAACCAACCTGGATGAAGCGATCGCTAAAGACAATCAACAGGTAGAAGAATTTAAAGTACCACAAAAACTAAAAGACCTTCACGCGGCTAAAAACTATGGTCGTTGGGCAGTTAATGGAACAGTGCCTTTGACTTTCATTGCAGACAACCATACTACTGGTGGTAACTCAGGAAGCCCTGTTCTCAATAGCAAAGGAGAATTGATTGGTACCAACTTCGACCGTATCTGGGAAGGCACCATGAGCGATCTTTATTTTGATCCTAACCTTTGCAGAAATATTTCTTTAGACATTCGCTACACGCTTTTTATTGTAGAAAAGTTTGGAAATGCGGGTTGGCTACTTGATGAGATGAAGATCGTAGGGAAGTGATAATCGTTATAAATTTTTGTATTTAGTGCTGTGTCATGTTGAGCGCAGTCGAAACATAAATAGGGGTCAGTCAAAAAACCCTTCGACTTCGCTCAGGATGACATGAGATTTAGCACCTGTTATTTCTTTTCCACAAGAGCCTCTAAAAGAGGATTCGTGTACGCCATGTTATTAATCATCTGAAGGCATAAGCCATTTATACTTCCGAGGCAACAAACCTATTCGAAGCTGTATCATTACACCAGGGTTAATGGTAAATGGACGAAAAGATTCTATCGGCTGGTGGATGGTTTTTATATTGTCTCTAGTACGGTATCGCATAGCAGCCATTAAACCAAAGCCAAAATCAATAAAACGTCGATTTCCAAAATTCTTAAGAGCCATTGCAGCATAAGGTTCTATACCGTAGCTTCTTTGATCAAACGTTTCAAAAGGTATTACATTACTGTACCGTTCTCCCTTGATCGTGGCATTATTAGCCCAAAGATATTTTGCAGAAAACCCAGCACCATAGAATAGAAGCAATGCTTCTTCCTCTTTTTTATTGAACTGTTTTAAATACTCATATTTCCCTACAATACCATTTTGTTCCCAAAACCAGTTCAAATTACTTAATCCATATTCTCCTGACAGCATAGGTACTTGCCCAATACTTTTACTACCTCTTATCTGATAACCTACAGAAATTGTTCTGCTTGTCCATTTAGAATCTTCATCTTTGCGCTCCATCATAGCATAGTTTATCGTGGGACAAATATGTAATATTTGAGCAACGTCTATTTCTACTAGATTGACTTTTTGCTGTGAAAAGGAAGAATGTATGTTTATTAATATCAACGTAATAAAAAGAGAATACCTTTTCATAGGGAGTTATTTACTCCTAATATACTCACTAATTTGTCTTGTAAAAAACCGCATCACGCATACTCCGCCAGCACACTCTCATACAGCCTTTCGTACATCGGTATAATGTCTTTTTTCTCAAAACGTTTTGCCTGTGCCAGTGCTGCCTGTTTGAATTGCTTTAATGTTGCGTCATCTTTCAATATCTCGATAGCATGTTTTGCCATATCATCCACATCACCCACATTGCTTAGATAACCTGTTACTCCTTGCACGTTTATTTCAGGAATACCCCCCACATTGGTTGAAATCACAGGTACGCCACAAGCCATTGCTTCCAAAGCAGAGAGTCCAAAACTTTCGTATTGAGAGGGCAGTACAAACAGATCAGTAATACTCAGTATCTCATCCATCTGCTCTTGCTTACCAAGGAAGCGTATATCGTTGCAAATGCTTAGATGTCTACAAACCTCCTCTGCATTCTGGCGTTCAGGACCATCACCTATCATCAATAATTTAGATGGGAGTACTTGCCGTACTTTTTCAAAAACGCGCACTACATCTTCCACCCTTTTCACTTTTCTGAAATTCGAAACATGTGCTAGTATTCTTTCTCCGCTTGGTGCCAGCATTTTTTTGAAATGTTCTTTATCGGAATGGTAAAAGCGACTCGTATCAACGAAATTGGGAATCACCTGTATCTCTTTTTCTACATCAAAAGATTTGTAGGTTTCATCTCTCAGGTTTTGAGATACTGCGGTTATCGCATCAGACTGATTAATAGAAAATGTTACGACTGGCGCATAAGTCGGGTCTTTACCAACGAGTGTAATATCTGTGCCATGAAGTGTAGTGATGAAAGGAATATCCTTTCCTTTTTTCTTTAAAATCTCTCTGGCAAAATAGGCGGCAGATGCATGAGGAATAGCATAATGCACATGCAACAGATCCAAGTCGTTATTATTGATCACATGTACCAAAGTGCTGGTAAGCGCTGTTTCATAAGGAGGAAAATCGAACAAGGGATAGTTCTGCACCATTACCTCGTGATAATAAATATTCGGATGAAAACTAAGCCTTACCGGTTGTTGGTAGCTGATAAAATGTATCTCATGTCCTTTCTCAGAAAGTGCCATTCCAAGCTCTGTAGCCAATACACCACTTCCACCAAACGTAGGATAACATACAATACCGATCTTCATAAACAGATATTTTCTAAAAAAAATGTTCTGCAAATTATCGAATAACTAAAAACCACTCTCTTCTTATTGATAATATTACAATAGTCATAAACAATAATATAGCCAGAAGTCCAAAAGGCTTCAACAATAGTAACCGAAAGTGCACCTTCGGAAAGATGAAGCATACCTTGTTTTTCTGCTTTCAATCCTTAATACGTAGTTTTGCACACATGATAGCTACTATGAATAATACAGCCACAACACAACATTTTATAGATAAAGAAGAAAAGTATGGCGCACATAATTACCATCCACTACCGGTGGTCATTTCGCGTGCAAAAGGGGTGCATGTTTGGGATGTAGATGACA
>CBFGYQ010000276.1:0-3363 GCA_965652995.1 uncultured bacterium | reverse complement strand
GCCGGAGCAAAATAAACACCACCGCCAACTCCATTATGCCATTTATCCGATTTTTCGCCATTCACCCACACTCTGCCAATATCCCAAAAACCGGTAAGCCCTAACTGTCCGGGAAGTATATAACTCGCCACATCAGCTATCTTCACACGAAGCTCTAGATTATTGTAAAGACTGTGATGTCCTGCAAAACGGAATTGTCTAAAACCCAACAAATTTTCATGACCACCAATGAACGCCGCTTGATAAAAAGCAGGTTCTCCAATGCTTACAGTTCCACCAATTCTATCTGCCAATACGATCGTTTCTTTTTTGTTCAATGATTTATAAAAAGCTACTTCAGGAATTAATTGTGCGAAAGAGCGTACGTTGCTTTCCATGCCTTTATAACCCTGCAATTTGATGTTGATGAAATAACCACCCGTAGGAATGATCTTGTTATCACGACGGTCGTTGTAGTATCTAGCAAAAGCTCCTATATGCAATTTGTCCTCTCTGATAATGCTGCTGTCATACGAACCTATTTCACTTACATTATTGATGAAACGACCAATATTTTCTTCTTCTGAAAATGTATAAAAATAGACTGACGGACCGGCAGCTATCCATTCATTCATATTTCTTTTCCAACGCAGCGCTGCATCTAATTGATATGTGTTCATACGCGCACGATAGTAACTTATGCTTCTATTTTCATCATCGTAAAAAGTTTCATTCCCAAATCCGAAAAAGTTTTGCTTATTAGCAGGTGCGCGCATCAAACCATTTAGCATCACATCTGTTTTGCCGATCACATGGATCCATTCGCTAGCATATTTTAGTCGGAAAGCGTTAAGTGCAAAAGAATGCGATAACGTGAACTGATGCATACTTGCGTAAGGATATTTTCTAAAACCTTCTTGCTTCGTATATTTTAAACCTGCACCAATGATAATACCATCATCTACATTCAAACCGGCTGTAACAAGTGGCTGCCAAATGTTGTATAGATTCACCGGAGAAAAAGCTGTAGTGATGCTATCATCATGAATACGCATTCTCAATCGATTCGTTTTTCCTGTATAAACAGAGCCGTCGTCTTTGTTATAGAGTTTTATTCTCTTTCTTGAATCAGTTATGTGATAGTGTTTTTTATCATCGCCTCCTATCAATCGCAATTTGATTTTTGAATTCGCATTATCCACGATCACACTATCCTTTCCATCACCCGTAAAGATGCGTATCTCTTTCGCGAGCTTCGGATCAAACACTTTACTCATCAGTTTATCACTCACTTCACCTTCTTTGTTGATCTTATAAACAGTCACTTCAGAAGCTCCATTAGGTGCATCTTTCACCATCACCAATTCGTTCTTGTCACTTGTCTTTATGTCTGCAATTTTTTGAATGAATTTGTAATACCATTCCATTCTTTTCGGCAGCAATTCTCTACGCGATTTTAGTTTTGCCATCAACTCATCATGTCGAATATTGTAAGATGATTTTGGTAATGCTTTCAATGAATTCTCTAACACTTCATCTGTAACAGCTGCTTGAAAAGCATTCGCTTCGTTCATCCATTCATCATAACTAAATTGACTTTCAGGATAATAGTTTGCAAATCTAGTCTTCCACATCAGCCATTTTATCTTGCTAAAATCATAATCAAAATTTCTCAACGTAGGCAATATATAATCTCGTGAAGCTATTTTAGGAAACAATCCTTGCGTCAAGTGAAAAACCTGATCTCTATCGCGAGGCACACTTACATAATATTTGTCTTCCTCTGTTCCTTCATACCAGCGCCATTGATCTTCATGTCTGTCCCAGTCGCCAATGAATGCATCCAACATTCTTGCACGCAAAAATGTAACGCCATCCATTTTATTGTCATTGTCCTTCTGCAACTTATCCATCATCTTAATGGTATTGTCTGTTTCGCCCAAAGGCTCACGTTCTTCGAACAATACCAGCATGTTGGTGAAAGTCTCTTCAAAACTATCCAACGCTTTATCAGGAGCTATAACACCTATGATCGGATTGGTATGCGGCACTTTCACAGCATCTGCTATCGGCGGTACGATCAAAGCAGAATAAGGATGTTGCGCACTCATGGCATCAGCCACCCAGTCTCTAGCAAAAGATTTCTTCAATCCCGGTGGTAGCAACGCATCCGGATTTTTCTCCACGCTTCTTAGCACCCATTCTTTTCCGTTTTTATCTACCAACCGCAGCGATTTCGATTGCATACCGCCACCCATTTGACTCGGGGTCAAGCCACCTTGCAATTGCGAAACACGCAACACCGGAAGTTTTGTCTCTGCCGCCCATTCTTTACGATAGTTTTCACCAAAAAGAAATCGATGTAAACCGCTTCGCATATCATACGACGGATGTGCTTTGATCACAATGCTATCATCAGTAGGCTGAATGTTTCTTTCAGGCGTCCTTATTTGCGAATAAGCAGAAAACTGAAGAAAGAGTAAAGGCAGGATTAGGAATTTTTTCATAAGGTTGTTTTTTGCCACTAGCTAGGTCGCTCTAGTGAAGCAGTGTTGCGACGCTCCGTTCATCGTTCGAATTTCTATTAGGCAATCCGCAAATAGTATCATTCATGCTATTTGCTTTTAGTGAAATTAATAATAACTTGATACACATTTGATTGGCACGAAAATATTATAGCTCTCATAAAAAATTGTTCCTTATGAAAAAGCACCTTTTGAGCGCTATCGTTATGATGGGTTTTTCCTCCGTTATAGCTCAAACTGTAGAAAAATCCCAACTCGAAACTGTTGCAATGTCTCATACTATGGAGGAGTTTCAAGAGCAAAGGACAGATGAAACCGACCGAATTAATTTTTCTAACCCAACTACCTTTAATACGGCTTCTGAAGAAAGTATAGGCATTCAATTAAGAAATGCTGTACCGGAAGAAATAAAGCCTGATGGGACTATCAGACGATACAAGCTGAATTGGAAAGTAGATGCGCCTATAACGGCAGTTGGTATGGCGTGGTCATTTTTTGCATTTAGTAAGATCTATGATAAAGACACTTCTACTGTTGCAGAGATGAATGCCTTGGACAAAAAAAATGTTCCCGGTATAGATCGTTGGGCTGCAGGTATGGAAAACAAGAAGGTGGATGATTTTAGTAATAATCTTTTTTATGGTTCCTTGCTATTCCCTGCATTCCTTTTTATAGACAAAGACATTCGTAAAGACGCAGCAAAGATTTCTTTTCTTTATTTAGAAACATTTGCCATCACAGGGTTGCTTTATACAGGTTCCGCTTTTTTCATCGACCGTTATCGCCCGGAGTCTTATCCCAATCATATTCCCCAATCTCAAAAAACAAGTGGTAATTACCGCAATGCTTTTTTTGCAGG
>CBFGYQ010000275.1:0-3366 GCA_965652995.1 uncultured bacterium | reverse complement strand
ATTTCCAAAACTTGTAAAAGACTTTGCATATTGATGCCCCACGCGGGCGTAGGATCTTTCTCTCCGGTAGCGGAAAGTAAAGCTGCCAGATGATATACCTGTGTTATTTTTTCTTTCTTTACAATCTCCAACATTCTAAATGCATCCATCGCATTCAGGTGTTTAAAAGGTCCACCTTTTAATAGTGGATGTTCTTCACGAATATCGGTAGCAATCACATTGTCATTGCCATATAATTTTCTTAAAGCTAAGGTTAGTTCTACGCCGATTTGTCCACCGGCGCCAATGATGAGAATACGTTCTTGCATCGGTTATGATTTTTTTAGAAAGGCGATTAAGGTAGTAAAAAAAGAACAGTAAAAAGACGCTATTTTTATTTGTTCAATTATGCAGTATAAATAACCTGTTGTGCGATTGAAAAGACATTCCAACAAGTATACCCCCCCGTCATTGCCGCGTTGAAAAATGAGTTGTGCTGAATATAGTAAGCGGCAATCTCCTAATTGAACAAAAATGAGATTACTATGCTTCGCTCCATGAGAAAAGTTGCAGCTATCTCTATTAGGCTGCAAAATTCTCCATCATCGCTGCAATGACGCCTATTTTTAGCTTCTAAGAATTCAATCGCACAACAGATTATAAATAAGTTATTCTGTATCTCTTTTTCTTTTTTCCACAAAGCATTTATTTGAAACAATTCTTCTGAATAATATGTATTTTCATAGGAAACCTATAGAATGAAGATAATACTACATCTAAATTTTGGATTGATTTTAAACATTAGTTTTTGTGACTCAACTCAAAACAATGTGTCATTACCGTCTTATGCTGTTGCAAATAATGTTAATCAGAAAGTAGACTGATTTCGGCATGGGGCATTTATTTACCAAAAATGGATTACTAATTATTGCTGGTGCCGTCTTGCATACATTGGCATTGACTTTTGGGCTCTTCTATTTGTCTTGGGTTTGTCTAGTTCCTCTTTTTATAGCTACACAACATTACAAAGGAAAGAACGCATTTGTTGTCGGAGCTTTTTACGGGATTGTTTTTGGTTGTTTAGCACTTTTTTGGTTGCCAATTACAGTATTCTCACTGATACAAGGTACTATATGGAAAGCGATACTCACCGGAATATTGGCATTGAGTGCATGCATTGTATTTTATAGTTTGATTATTGGGTCATTTTCTTTTCTAAAAAGAACTAATAAAAACGTTTACCGAATTGCTTTATTAATAGCATCTATTTGGACTGTAAGTGATTTTCTGCTTTCATCTATCTCTGATGGAATGCCTTGGTTCTCTATGTGTATAGGCAACACCTTATTAGATAATTTATATGCAATACAACCTGCTGAATTCGGGGGAGTGCAATTGTTGGGCTTCATTTTAGTTTTCATCAACTATTTATTCAGTCATTATTTTATAGAAAAACAATGGAGAAAAATGATTGTTCCATTTGGATTAATCATTGTGTATATGATAGTGGGCTATTTTATATTTTACAATTTTCAGCAACGTTGGGTTCCTTCCGGTAAACAAGTGAAGATTGCACTATTAAACGGAAACATAGCTAAGACAGAAGAGTGGAGTGAAGAAACCGGTAATACTCTTGTTCGAAATTTATTGAATCTAAATAAAGAAGCCTTGCTAACTAAGCCGGATATTGTTTTATGGACTGAATCTATAGTGCCGTGGAGCTATAAACCTGATGATGATTTTATCAAGGCTATATTAAAAAATACATTACCGGCTACTTATCAAATCATTGGGATGAATACTGAAGTTACGCAAAATGTGTTGTATAACTCCGCATACTGTTTCTTGCCCGATGGCACTATAGTAGGCCGTTATGACAAGCATCATTTAGTAAGTATGGCTGAACAAACGATGCACTTATTTTCACCGTCTATACAAAAGAAAGGTGAAGAAAGTTATTATAAGGTTGGAGAAGGACAACGTACCATTACAACATTAAAAGGTAAAATTGGAGTATTGATCTGTAACGAAGTATTTGTACCAAAAGCCGCTAGTGCTGCTGTGGCAGAAGGAGCTGAATTTTTGGTTTCGTTAGCTAGTGATGCATTGGTTACTTCTGCCGTCAGCGTTATTAATCAACAGTTTTTTAGAAGTAGGTTGCGAGCTGTTGAGGTTAGAAAAGATATTGCAGTAAGCTGTAATATGGGCATTTCGGGAATGATAGCCGCCAGCGGAGAAGTAATGTATTCAGAACGGAGCAATAGCGGATTAGTCAGTGCGGTTTTACTTCAACCTAATAACCTAAGACCTCAATATCAATATTTGAAGATGATTATTTTGTTAGTTTCTATTGTCAGTATAATATTTTTTTTATTGTTTAATTTTCTAAAACCAACAAAAACATGAGGCGACTACTACTTTATTTTGTCACTTTTCTGTTAAGTACAACAGAAATTTATGCTTTGCCCAACCTTAGCCAGTCAGAGTATCGATGGCGTAATGATGATGGAGATGAAGTTACTGCCACTTGGGCCGCTTCTTCCAATACTCCAACAATAATAACTGCAAATGGTCTTAAAAGGTTAAGGCTGCAACTTGCCAATAGTGGAGGTACAGCATCAACTATCAATCAAACTTTAGAGTACTCTTCCAATGGTGGTGCAACTTGGTCGGTAATGAATAATAATGCTACAACAGATACCTTTTTATACTTACCAAGCACGTTCGTAGTTGATGGAACACCTACTACTGCACAATCAACCGTACCCGCTGCTGGAACTTTTGTAGCAGGGAAAGTGGTTTCCAGTATTGGAGCCACACAAAGTCTTGCGGCCAGCTCAAGAACTGAGTACGAATGGGTAATAGGCCCCAACCCCTCATTGCCCCCACAAATTGGTACTTATATTTTTCGAGCTTCTGGACTAACTGTACAGCCTGCAGTATCTGCTTATCCTGCACTTAATTATGTAGTTAGCTCTACGGGTTGCTATGGAGTAGGCAGCTTAAATGCAACAAATGCTACTACCAGTACTGTCGATTTAGGATGGACGGAACTAGGTTCCGCTTTTCAGTGGGAAATTGAATATGGGGTAGGTAATACTTTCCCAGTAGGAACTGGTACCAGAGAAATTACCGGTTCTAATCCACACATGTTAGGTATTACTACTCCTTTATCGCCGGGGACTACTTATTCCTATTTTGTTCGCTCGCTGTGTGGGCCTAATGATACAAGTACATGGTCTCAACGGTCCCAATTTGCGACAGTAGCAAGTTGTGATACTCCATCAGCACCTTTAGCAAATAATGCTACAGCAACTACCGCTGATTTAAGTTGGACTGAAAATGGAAGTGCTATACAATGGGAAATTGAATATGGTATAGGTAGTA
>CBFGYQ010000274.1:0-3370 GCA_965652995.1 uncultured bacterium | reverse complement strand
ATTTGAGGGCTTTTCAAAAGATCAGCCAATACACGTTTCAAGGTTCTTTTGAGGGTTGGTTACGGAAGATTGTATTTCATGCTGTAAGCGACTATGTGAAGCAGAACATGAAGTACAATGAGAAAATAGTGCTTGCAGAGAAGGATGAATATGTACATAAAGACTTGGCAGATAACTTGTATTACAATGAACTGCTGGAAATGGTGCAAACCTTACCGGTAGCTACGAGAGCAGTTTTTAATATGTATGTGATGGAAGGTTATCCGCACAAAGAGATAGGAAAAATACTAGGCATCAGCGAAGGAACATCAAAATGGCATTTGAGCGAAGGAAGAAGAATACTAAAAGAAAAAATAGAGCAACAAAAATTGCATTATAAACGTTAATCTTAAAATTTTATCCCGCTATGGATAAAAATATGGTAAACATAGATGAGCTTGTGAGGCAACGCCTGAGTGGCGGTGAGGAACAAGCGCGTCCGGACGCGTGGTTGCAGATGCGCGAGCTTCTGGACGAGAATGAAAAAAGGCGCATGGTAGGCGGCTACAACTGGCGTAGAATGCTAACGGCAGCTACGGGCTTGGTGCTTTTGGCATCCTTGACTGTGGGCGGCTACAAAATGTACACCGGCTATAGAGCAGACAGTGATGTGGTGGCTTCAACTGGGAGTAATAGCTCCGCTAATGGTACGCCCAACTTTAGAAGCGGTTCATCAAACGATAACCATAATGAAAACAATATTCCTGCTGCAACTGGAACAGACATAGCCTCATCAAACGACAATCAAACTTCAAAGAGTACATCTGTAAACAGTAATAAAACAATTGCATTAAATAGTTCAGTAGAAAAAATTGACAAAGCGAATAATACAAAAGAAGTAGAATCAGGCATTGCGAAGAATGACATACCACAATCGAAAACAGCAAGAACGAATAACAGCACTACGAATAACAATAACAGCAATCCGAACACAGCAAACAGTTCTGTAACTAATCATAATTCTTTTGCATCAAAAACTAACAGAACAACAAATACTACT
The DNA here is from genome assembly GCA_965652995.1 of uncultured bacterium. Taxonomy (GTDB): domain Bacteria; phylum Bacteroidota; class Bacteroidia; order Chitinophagales; family Chitinophagaceae; genus JAFIGV01. The sequence goes on along the minus strand of CBFGYQ010000274.1, from coordinate 2,331 downwards.
ACAGCAAACAATAGTAATAACAATAGCACATCGAACACTACTGCAACAACAGGAAGCAGAAGTGCTATGAAAACCTCTAACGCCACTGAGTCGGCCCCTGTACAACCCACTAGCCCGCAACAGCTTGTTTCGGATGAGACAAGCACCAATGCGTCAGTGAGTGAAAAGGCTGTTGCAAGAGATAACACTAAGAAGAAAGAGCCAGTTTTGCAAAAAGATAGTATTCAAAAAGTAGCTATTAATCAGAAGTTGAAAGTAGATCCTATAAGAGGTGTTGTTGAAGCGATTTACGATACTACGTCTATTACTAAAATAGGAGTGGATAAAGCATTGGCTTTAAATGCAACAGAGAATAATTCGAAAGAAGTTAACTCAAATAATGTTGCCTCAACGAACCCTAATTCTACAACGAATACTACTGCAAGTAATTCTAGTAAATCAGAAAATACTACAAAACGAAGTGCAGACAGAAGTAGAGAAGAAGGGAAGTTTAAGCAAATGCTGGAAAATGCTAAAGGGAAAATTGGTCAGATAAAATTCTATCCTGGTATGACATTCGGTGGTAACAGCTATCTGTATGGACCTAACAGTCTTTGGGGTTTCCAAATAGGAGCAAGAGGTGTTATAAAAGTTGATGAAAAATGGAGCATGCTTACAGAATTGAAATACATGCAGCGTTTTAATCAAAACTATAATGTGAAAGATCACTATTGGAATGTGATTTCCATATCTGGCAATAAATACGTTGCAAATGAAATTGAACATTTCTTCAAGTTCTCTGCGCTACATACGTTTGAAATGCCAATAGCTGTTAGATATGCTCTGTTCAAAAACATACACATATTTGCGGGACCTAATTTGGTTTACAACTGGAAAGTGAACGCAGAAGAAGTAACACGCACAGCTGAAGCTAAAATATATACAGGAAACAGCTTCTTATTGAATAGTAAACCTTCGATCGGGTTAGATGATTTTGGTTCACGTTTTAGTGCCGGTTATTTATTTGGTGTCAGTGTTGAAGCTTCTCCAGTATTTGATATTGACTTGAGAATGACTAAAAACTTCTGGGATAATGCAGCAGGAACCGGTCGACGTAAGGTTTCTGATCAGCTACTCTACATGCCTTCTTTACAAATATCGGTTGGTTACAGATTCAATCAACGCAATCCTGTACCACCTGCAAAATAGCATATACAGTACAATTGGTTAAATCAGGGGCTGCGTTGAGCAGCCTTTGTTTTTTGTATATGAAATTTTGCGTACTCATAGAGATTAGAATTTTTTGCTGCTTGAAATGCTTGCTATGTAAGTGTTTTAGAGCGTTGTTAAGTTGCAACTAAAAATTTTTTCAAATAAATTTTGGTCGTTTCAAAAAAGCGATTATATCTTTGCGCCAGTTCTTTAGATCACTTATCAAGAAAGGCAGAGGGTAATGGACCGATGAAGCCTTGGCAACCACTCAAACGGCAGTTTGAGGAAGGTGCTACTTCCATCCTACTTTTACGAGTGGGAAAGATAAGCAGCGAAAAAGTTTGTAATCAATGACGCCATTTGGCGGAAAAATATTCAAGCTCTTCTGTTTATCGGAAGAGCTTTTTTTATTGTATCGATGCGCAAGATGCAATACGAGAAGTTCTTATCCGATAGTCTTTTTTGATAAATGGTTTTTGAGAAAATGTATAATCAAATTTTTAAAAACTGTTTAAGCAAAAAGAAAATGAGCAACACAAACAACAACATCGGCAACAACACCGCGATCATTCACAGCATTCCAGTTGACCCACTTACCGGTTCTATTTCAGTTCCCATTTATCAGACATCCACATTCGTGCAAGAAGCTCCTGAAGTGAACAAAGGTTTTGATTATGCACGTACCGGTAACCCTACAAGATCAGCATTAGAAAATATAATAGCATCTCTTGAAGATGGTACAACAGGTGTCGCATTCGCGAGCGGTTTGGCAGCAATAGATGCAGTCGTAAAACTGTTGCAAAGCGGTGATGAAATATTGGCTGTAGATGATATTTACGGCGGGGCATTTCGCCTATTTACACACGTCTATGCAAAGTTTGGCATTAAAGTAAACTACACAGATACTACTGATGTCAATAATGTTTTGGACAACATCACACCACAAACAAAATTGATTTGGATAGAAACACCAACCAATCCTACACTTAAGATCAGCGACATAGAAGCCATTTGTAAAATCGCAAAATCCATCAACGAAGACATTTTGGTGTGTGTAGATAACACATTCGCATCACCTGCTTTGCAAAAGCCATTATCACTAGGTGCTGATATAATTGTACACAGCGGTACAAAATACCT
>CBFGYQ010000273.1:0-3381 GCA_965652995.1 uncultured bacterium | reverse complement strand
GCCGTCACAGAAATTATCTCAATAAATTCCTTTCACGGAAGAGTTTCATAAGATATACATAGGAGGAATAATATTCAGGTTCGTTATTATTATTATCACACATGTTTTGTAGTTCCGAATACACTTCAAAGTCGTCTTTAAATCTTAGTAAGAAGTATTCAACACCAAAAACATCATCTTGGTCGTAAAGTTTTCCAAACTCATAGTGAATGCTTCTATCAACAAAGTTGTTTGAGCTTGCTGATTCTTTTTTGATAACAATGTTTATTTCGGAAGTAATGTTAGAATATGAAGGAATATCTATGTCATGATTTTCTGAAAATTTATCTATTTCTTGGATTCGTTCTATAATTGTTTCTTTCAAATCGCTTAAATACACGTTAACAACGTGACTATATCGATTGTGACGATTCTTGTTGCTGTAACAAAATGATATATTTTCTACTGAATATATTCGAGTGTTTTTATGAAATTGCTCATAAACCTGGTTTACCCATTTTATCAGCTTGTTAAATTCAACTTTACTATGATTAGTTAGAAGTAGCTCAATGGTCTGTTTAAATGACTTCAATATTTTCTTGATTTTTTCGACAATATCATTAAGATTTTCCTCCAGATACATCTCATGTTCTTGAAAGAGGGCTTTCCAATCGTAGGTAACCAAATGGTGTTTATATTTTTTGTCCTTATGGTATCGAACATATTGTAATGTTGAATCTTTAGTTTGTGCCGTAACAAATACTGATGAAATCAACTCTCCATTCCTACCTCTGCTTATAGGATGACCTGTTAATTCATTTCGTATTCTACGAATGGTTGCTTTTTTATCAGAGCTACTTTGTGGTAATCTAAAAAGCCTACGCAATTCGTCTATTAAATCCTGTTGAACATACATTAGTTGTAAAATAGCCACTGCATCATACAAAACAGACCTGTAATTGTCTTGCATATTGATGCTAGAAAGTAGCTCTACGGTATCATCAAAATAAATGACCAAATCACCGATATAGTTTGTACGCTCTTCATCAGTGTATCTTATATGATGTTGACATACACGGAATTCAAGAAAGTAATAATTCCAAGCATCCCTTATTTTCTCTGATAATAGGATGATTCCATTGCTATGTAAACCTATTGAAGATGTAGTCAATTAAACGCCTATTTTTTTGATGTTTGCATTCGCCACCAAAACAACCTACTTCCCTCTCACCAATTTATCCAACGTCATTTGCGCCAATGGATGATAATTCATTCTATATTTTTCGTAGAGTGATTTTGCCATTTGCTGCTTTCCGGTTTTCATCATTTCATCATAGAGTGGTTCTATAAATTTCCTACGACCAACAGAACTTAAAAATTTTTCCATTTCAGGATAAGCGGGTTTATAATCAGCAGCTATTGACATCACAAACCACAAATCTGCTATCTCGCTATTGCCGGAGTTGGTAAGTTTAAAGGCTTTGTCTAATGAAGCCATTTGCTGTTGTGTAAGCGGCTTTGGCATCTTACGAAGAAAATGCAGCCATTCATGCGTTGTCCATCCTTGTGTAGCCAATGTTTCGGGTGATGTTCCTTTCAGAAATTTATCACGCTCTGCATTCACTTTATTGAAACGCTCCATATCGGCTCGTGGTGCGCCTTCGGGTATTCCTGCTCCATATACCCATGCATCGATGTTGAGTTTGTTCTCTAATTCTTTATTGCCTTTTATCAAATTGTCTTGCAAGTATTGTAAAAACTCTTCGGTAGTAATGGTCTTGAAAGCATGAGAGGAAAAATATTCTTTCAAGAATGCATCCATCTTTTCCCTGCCTACGTTATTCTCTATCAACTTTAAAAACAACGCTCCTTTTTCATAAGCTATATCCGTCAATCCATCATCGGGGTCACGGTCTTTCAAATCTATTTTCAACCAAGTGTCTTTGCTGTCTTTTCCTAGATCTTCTACCGTTGCTTCCAAATCCTGATAGCCCAATTCCCAAAGCATATCCGCATAGCTTTTATCATTCATTGCTTCAGAAATCCTTCTTTCAAAATAAACCGTAAAACCCTCATTAAGCCAGAAATCATTCCACGTAGCATTCGTTACCAAATTACCACTCCAGTTATGTGCGAGTTCGTGTGCAATGAGGTTCACTAAACTTTTATCTCCTGCAATAATTGTAGGTGTTGCAAAAGTGAGTTTAGGATTTTCCATACCACCAATCGGAAAACCTGGCGGCAAAATCAACACATCATATCTTCCCCAACGATACGGACCGTAAAGGCTTTCGGCCGTAGCCACCATTTTATCCATATCAGAAAGTTCGTTGGCTGCCTTGTCAAGCATATTCGGTTCTGCGTACACACCGGTTCTTTCACCTACTGCTTTAAATCGTAAATCGCCAACTGCCAAAGCCATAAGGTAAGCAGGTATCGGTACATTCATTCTGAAGTCGTAAACGCCGCTATCACTTACCGCTTGCGGATTTTCAGCACTCATCAACGCCAACAAACCTTTTGGCACTTGTACTCGCGCATTGTAGGTAAAACGAATACCAGGACCGTCAGGGCATGGAATCCAAGAACGTGCATAAATACTTTCGGATTGGGTGTAGAGAAATGGTTTTGTTTTACCGAGAGTTTGTTGCGGTGTAAGCCATTGCAATGCGCGAGGATTCTCACCGGTGTTATAAAATATTTTCACCTTTTTCGTAGCATCTGTTATGGGTATGGAAAGTGCTTCTCCAAGATGTTCTACATGATTTCCTAATCTATAATCGGTTTTAGTTCCATTCACCAACACGCTGTCTATTGTCAAATCATAAGTGTCTAGTCGAAGTGTTGTTTGTTTGTTCTCGTTAGCAATCATCCACTCTGCGCTGCCAGATATCTTTCTTGTGTCAAAATCTACTTTGATATCCAAATCAAGATGCTTTACCGAAACACTATCAGCGTTTGATTGTGTATGGAGGTCTTTGGTATGCACTATTTGCTTAGTGTCTTGTGAAGTAGTGTTTTGTTTTTGGGGTTCTTCATTGCAAGACATCAATGTGACTACAATCGCGGAGAGAACGATACAATGTTTCATGAAGTGAAAAATAGGATAAATATGCAAGAGAGAAAAATGGCGAGTCGTTTTTAGTGTTTCGTAAAATGCCTGAGCACTAAAAGGATAGCTATTCTTTTCTAATTGCTGAAAACACCTAAATGAAACGCTATATCAAGGCGATTCCTTCCCTTGGCAAGGGAAGGTGGCTTGTGAGCCTTTTCGGCGAGCAAGACGGAAAGGTTTAAAAAGACAAGTATCTATTTCACAAATGGAGAATTCTTCGCAGCTACTTCCTTTTCCTTCTTCATCATTCTATTATAAGCACTCAACATAAACCCGAATACCATCAC
>CBFGYQ010000272.1:0-3391 GCA_965652995.1 uncultured bacterium | reverse complement strand
GTCTTATCAAACTATCATCATATTCTTTCGCCACGACTTGAGTTAGAGGATAATTATTATTTCCTTTCTTTCGGAAGAAAATGAAAGGGCGAGCTTCATAAAAAGAATCAATTTCTGTAAAGCCCATATTATACATAGTATGGTATAACGATTGCCCCACGCCATTCACATTTTCGTCTAGTTTCCATTCATCAATAAACGAAGGGTCATAATCGGTATCTACAATTTGGTTTTTTATCAAGACATAGTTGTTGTTCGGGATGCTGTCTAAAAAATGTTTTGCATTATTTCTACCGGTTATAGTGTTCACAGGAAACTCAAAAGCTTTTGTGTTATTTATTACATTGCAGCTATTATAAGAGCCCGATGCTCCGCCATTACCACCATTATTTACCCATAGTGCTGCCGTTAGAGAATCGAAAACAAAAACCTGTATAGTTCCATCCCAGGGTGCACATCCTACTCTTTGTATGTCAAAACCGTTTACTACTACTTTATTATAATCTCCTGTGTTCCATGGTGCGGTCCATTGCCACTGGCTGTATACTGCGCAATAAACTTCCAATTGCACATTACCTGTGGGATATTTAAAAACACGATCTGCACCATAATTCAAATTGAAAAAACTGTTCTTTTTATATTGATAATAATGGGATTGATTCCAGCCGTCACTGCCATTTGCTAAATAAATAAATGAGCTTGTTGTCCAACGATAATCTCCATTAATCACACTGTCAAAAGCTGTTCGCCAATAATAAACTGTGCTGTCATTATAGGTAATAGAAGGTGTCCACTTGATAACCCCACCGCCGCTTGTGATCGTTGTTGTTTGTTTCAGGTTGCTATTGAATAATTCGGTTGTGTCAATTTCTATTTTATATCTGCCCATTGCTCTGAAAGGATTGAGCGTAGAAGCTTTTAGCGTTACGGATTGTTTGTTGACAATGCTAAACTCTTGAGGATAGATGGGAACTAAATTGTCGGAATAGATAAAGAGATCATAAGTTGCTGTGTTGTTTGATTCGATGGTTTCGTCAAACTCGTTCATAGCATCTATTGTTACTTTGTATTTATTCAAACCAAGATCTGCAAGTCTGTCAACCGGAATAGTCACTACGACAGTATCGCTATTATAAAGATTTACTATTTTAGAAGTGCTTACCGTTGTAGTTTGGTTTTTAGGATTTGTATGCTCTACTCTAAGTTCTACTGTGTCAGTTATAGCTTTTGCTAAATTGTAAGCGACGATTTTTAATTGAAAACTATCTTCATCCGTTGTTACATTCACAGGAATACTGGAAATACGACTGGCAGCAACATGATAATCGGGTTTAGTTGGTCCAAAGGTTTTTATTCCCGGATCACCTTGCAGTATCATACTTTCTAAATGAAAGAAATTGAAATCATCAGTACTCACAGAGCGGATGTTATTATATGCAACCATGGTATGAGTGCCCATGTCCTTTCCATAATTCACCTTTGAAACACTTCTATAAAAATGGGGTAGATAGTTGGCGTGAAAACCCGCATACTGAAGATTGTCACTCGCTATAAAGCTTACACTTCCACCATTGGGAGCATACAAATATTGCTCGCTAATCGCTTTCATAGAAGATAAGGTATAGATGTACGATACATCACAGCCCAATCCTAAAAAATGCGAAAATTTTGGAGTACTAATATACTTCGATGGATCATTAAGTGTATTCAATTGAAAACCACTTTGAGAAGCGTGACCATGATACACAATAAAAGAAACTCCTGAATTAATGAGACTGTCTAAGGATGCATTAGCAACGTTGTCAATAGCACCTGTGGTGGTTTTTGAAACCCGAGAAACTATACCTCCATAAGCTGTATCGCTTATAATGGAAGCGTTTGAATTGAGCATCTGCATGAAACCAGCAGACTCATTAGCATCTGATCCTCCTGCTGCATGCACCACTTTTCTCTTCCAAAGTTCCGATTCATAATCGGGTGACATTGGTGTAGCTTGTGCAGATTCATATTGCTTTACTTTTTCTAGATAAGAACCAATCTCTTGTGGTGTCCACGCAGAAAGTCTTCCCACGCCAATAGCTTGTAGTTTGTTAGGTAAAAAATTTACGAAGTTTACATCCGATCCCGGCATTCCATACGGTGCCAGATTACCTGAAAAATTGTAGGAGGTAGGATTAGAAAAATAGGTACGGTTATGTTCGTAAGATGCACCTTTCCCGATGAGGAATAGATCTGTAGGTTTTGTCGTCCAAGTGTTATAAGCCATTTTCATAAAATGCTTAATTGCCATTGGGTGTGTTTCTATACCGTAAGCAAATTGGTCGTAAAGATCATCTACATTAGCAATGATCGCAGTTCTACTGCCGCCTGATACGCTTTCTCTATAATCGTGATAGTCTTGCACATAGTTTCTTCCGTTGGTTATTGCTTGGTAATTTTTCTGAGTAACGATCACATAATCGCCTTGGTTAGAGCTTGTAGAATAGTTTGTGAACTGTATTTGCTTGCCTCCTGATATATTGAATAGTTGACTGCTGTTCTGTGAGATGACAACTAATTTCCTTTCAGATGATGGGGAAGGTTCTAAATTAAATTTTGTAATTCCAGAAGTGCCAATATTACCCACGTACCATTTATTGTTGGTAAGATCGTAGAGTTTTGGAGAAGTGCCGTTATGATTAAAATTTTGAAGCTCTATGTATTGAAATCCACTACTTGCAGGTAAGTAGAATTTGAAATAATTCAAGGAGGAAACATCAAAGTTTCTAGGATATTTTACAGTAATGAAAGAACAACCATAAACATCGTATGCTGAACCACCCGAGAGGTTACTGCTGAATTGAAAACTATTATTTGTAGTCAATAAAGACGATGATACGGAAAGATTAAATTGTTTGGTATCATCCATGCCAATTGTAGAATCAGCTATCAGTTGGTTGTTGAGTGAAACTTTCAGCGGTTCTAGATTGCCGTTATATCCATTGCGAATCATTGCCAATTTAATAGTTGCATTTGTCCCTGTTGTTACATTTGGTGTGTTCAATGATAGACTGAAAGGCTGATTTGTAAATCGTGACCCATCTGTAAAACCCTCACCGTCATCAAACGTGCTGAAATAGATTGGTTCTAGACCAGGTAAATGCTTGCCTGTAAAATAGTTAGCCGTATAATGCGCTTCACTCATTGCATAGCAAAATGATTGTGCAGGTGGCGGACTAGAAATGTTGTTTGCCGCATTTGTGTAACGAAGATTTGTAGTGGCATTATTTGTAGTAAGAAAATAAGACGCTGTATCTGTAAACAAACTTCTGTTGATATTTGCTTGCCAACTCTGGTTTTCAAACAATTCACGGTCTGGTGTGCCTGATGCCTTCTCTCCAAAGAATTCTAT
>CBFGYQ010000271.1:0-3430 GCA_965652995.1 uncultured bacterium | reverse complement strand
GGGAGATTGTTTTCCTGACAAAGAGTGAAAGCTGTCATATCCATCACTTTCAATCCTTTACTTATCACTTCGTTGAAGCTGAGTTTATCGAAACGTTGTGCGGTTTTATCTTTTTCAGGATCGGCGGTGTAGATGCCGTCAACACGAGTACCTTTTAAAATTACTTGTGCGTTTATTTCCACTGCTCTTAGTGAGCCTGCTGTATCGGTAGTGAAGTAAGGATTTCCCGTACCTGCACCAAAGATCACTACACGTCCTTTTTCCAAATGTCTTATTGCTCGACGACGAATATAGGGTTCAGCGATCTGCTCCATTTTTATCGCGCTCTGCAATCTTGTCTTCACACCTACTTTCTCTAAGGATGCTTGTAAAGCCATACCATTGATAACGGTCGCCAACATACCCATATAATCTCCTTGTGCCCGTTCAATACCGGTTTCAGCCTCATTCATCCCACGGTAAATATTACCACCTCCTATCACTACAGCTACTTGCACACCTATATCAGTAATGGATTTGATCTCAACAGCATATTGCTCCAGCATTTTAGAATCTATACCAAAACTACGATCGCCCATTAGAGACTCTCCGGATAATTTTAATAATATGCGATTGTACTTAGGAAGCATGTGCGAGAATTTTTTCGGATACAAAGAAATAAAAAATCACGCTTTGGATTTCATTTTTCTTATTCATATAGGTCAATACACACGTTATCCATCATTAGCTCTTGCTTTCCGATGTTCCAAATAAACACTTTTATCTCATCTCCTTCTTTCATATCGTTGGGCAACTTAATAAATGAATAAACAGGTCCCCATCTATCTTCATGATAATGATCGGGTTTTAATTCTTTGTGTTCGCAACTGGCATCTGCATAACCTATTTTGTTGTCAATTGTCGCCTTTCTCCAAAAATGTCCTTTATCTCCTCGCCGTACCTCCACTACAAAAAGATGTTTGTAATACACCTGATAACTCGGACATACAAAATCGCCACTGACTTTTATCCATCGCGCATCTTTAAATACCGATTTCGAATAGGGAATAGAAAAAGAAGGTTCAGGAAATTCTTCCTCTCTTATGTGATAAACGAATTTGCTTTTCCCTGTTGTATCTTTTTCAAAGGAAGTCGTTGTGGAATCTTCAAAATCGTAACAACGAAAGGCTTTAATCTTTTTTAGAGTTGTAGTATCCGGCACCGATTGTTCTGAATCATAAGCTATCAAATCGTTGTAGTTTATTTCAGATTTAAAAAGAATGCGTCTGTTATAGGTGTTATTTGATTCTTCACTCCGCAAAATGCCCCAAACTTGCTGCACGCTAAATGATAAATTGACAGCAATAAAAAATAAACACAATAACCCAAAGACAAATTTCAACACCAATCTTTTCTCAGAAACGTACTGAATGACAGCGGCTAAAGGCAATGCCAACAATGGGTACAGATGAAGCATTGGACGTGAGCCAAAACCGTTGATGTAATTAAAACAAAACCAAGAATAAATGATGTACACATACAGCGGAAATATCACAAAAAGAGGCGTCATCCAAGGTCTATAACGCTTACAAAGCAGAAAACCGATAATTGAAAAATACATAAGTGGCGAATACGCAAGCCACCCGTTTTGTCCACCGAACAATCCCTCTTTCAATTTTGGATGTAAAAAATGAAACTCTTGTCCACCATAGCTATAGAATACATAACTGCCCGTCACCATCTTCCAATAAAGTAGTTGTGGCAAGATGGGCAATAGGAAGAAAAGAGCAGCAAGAAATATTTTTTGTCTGTGTTCTTTAAGAAACTCCCATTTCTTTAATAAACTCTCTTTATTGTAAACATTATATAACAACGGTAACAATAAACAAATGATATCAGTCGGTCTTATGATTGTTATTAATCCACCAACAAATGCCGCCAAAGCAAAATAATACCACCTTGGACTATCATGCAGTCTTACGGTCAACCACATCAATAAAGCATAAAGAAATAATAGCGGAACGTGAGACATGCCTGCCTGATGTACCGAAAACCAAAACATATTGGTACCGATAAATAACAAAAGCACTGCAAGCAATGATGCTGAATAACTAAAAAACCTTCGTAGCAATAAAAAGACGATCACCAACCCTAGCACCGCATATACCGCAGAACTGATCTTAATTGCATTTTCATAAACAGAACTATAACCTGTAGCCGATCTTCCTGTAATTTTCTCAAACAAATGTGCTGTTAAAAAAAAGGGAGATTCTAGTAGCGCAACACCATAAGTGTACTGATTAAGAGAATATCCTTTAGGTGTTTTTACAGCTTCACGCCGTTGCTGATCCAAATACCATGTGACCGAGCTCGGTAGTTCCACGTTTGCCGGTTCTTCATAAATGGAAGTATGGTTGTTGTAAATGAAAGTAGCCGGCAGATACAAATAATAGCCGAGTGCATCTCCATAAAAAGGTCCGGACTTTTCATGAAAAAAGTAGACAAACGTAGAACTGATCGCTACTACTATAATAATTAGAAACGCCTTTACAGCTCTCATGTATCAATAATCAATATTTGCAATGATACTAAACTAACAAAACAAAAATCTTAGGTATTTTCACCGCATACACAGAAAATAAATTATGTCATTATTAAACGACGATCAACTGAAGTTCTATGGAGTACTTTTATTAGGATCGTTGCTATTACTTATTCCGGCATTCTACAACGGCTATCCACTCGTCAATTCTGATGACGGAACGTATATCAATTCCGGTTTCCAATTGGAAGTGCCGGGTGACAGACCTATTATTTACGGATTGCTCTTACGAATTTTTAGTTTGAATGGACTCTCTCTTTGGTTGGCTGTTTGGATACAGTCGTTAGTTGTGAGTTGGTTGGTATTGAAGATCATTCTAAAAAATATTCATCAAGATAAGTATCTAAAATCCCTCCTGATATTTGTTGCGCTTTCACTCCTTACATCGCTTTCATGGATCACCAGCGAAATAATACCTGATGTATGTACACCTATGGTTACGATGAGCTTGTATTTACTTCTCATAAACAAAGAAACTAAGTGGAATACTCTATTTCTATATGCAATTTTTTTCACAGCAAGCGCCACACACATGTCGCACTTTGTGATTTTCATGATGTTGATAGTGGCGATATTTCTTTTTAAACGTCTGTTATTTCCTCGAAATGAATTCAGGCGAATCAACGTTGTACTTGTTGTTCTTACAGTACTTTCAATAACTGCTACGTTTATCAATTCATCTATCTATTCCAAATCGAAACATGTTTTCTTAATGGCATCGTTATCAGACAAACAGATATTGAAGAGGTATCTAGAAGAGAACTGTCCAAAAAAACATTATGGTATTTGCAACTATAATGAGAACATGGAAACAAATCCCAATTGGTTTTTGTGGAATGAGGAAAGCCC
>CBFGYQ010000270.1:0-3433 GCA_965652995.1 uncultured bacterium | reverse complement strand
TGATTTTCAGAATGTACATGCCGGATAATAGATTCTTTACAGAAAAAGAAAATTCGTTAACCTCTGTAAAAAGTTTACGTTCTATTCTTCTTCCAGATAGGTCATAAACATCCACCGTAATTTTCTTGAATTGTTTGGTGCTAGAGGGCTTAATAGACACCATGTCTGAAGCAGGATTTGGAGAGACGTCCGTATGTAATTTTATATTCAATTCATCAGCTACTGATTCAAAATAATCTCTAAAAAGAAAACAATCGTACATCAAGCCATCTTTATTTGTTTGTGCACTGTCGCTTATAAAACTAAACTTAATAATCATTGTGTCATTCGTTTGTAGACTCATTGTATCGCCAAATTTTTTAAAATCAATCCCAAATTGTTGCCAGCCATTTGAGTTGCCTGTAAGTGTTGGTTTTGGGCCAAACATGCTCTGATTAAAAAAATCAAATAGAGTATCTTCTAACACATCATACCAAACGTTAGAACCTTTCATCGAAATTTCGATTTTCCCAAAGTCGTTCAGGCTATCAGAGTTTACATTATACCATCCAAGCATTCCAAAATATATGTATGGTGTTTGATAATCAAACCAAACTAATTGTTGTTCGATAATGAAGGATGAAGTGTCATTAATTGGGTAAGCATTTAAAGTGTCTGTTACAATCGCATTCGGAATTGATTGTGTTGAATTGAAAATAGGTTTATTTGGTTTCCCGATCTGCCAAATACTATTTGGATTACTAGCAGTATCAATGTATAGATTTATGTAACCCCAACCATCATAATTAGGAAAATTATCTTCCAAGCAATTCCAATTGCTTGCAGTGGGTTTGTTTTGTGCAAAAACATTGGTGCTGAGATAAATGAATACAAGAAAGAGAGTGAAGAGTTTCATAAAGCTTTCTTTATCTAAAAGTATTTCATTTTTTATACTTCTAATAGTGCTTATAGTCAAGTAATCGTCATAAAGGCAAAAGCCATCTCTCTCGAAATGGCTTTTCTAAAAAATTTTCTTCACAGAAATTATCCCAAATACACTTTCAAAGCATTGCTATAGCGTGCTTTTTGCAAACGCTTGATAGCACGTTCTTTTATTTGACGGATACGCTCTTTCGTAAGATCATATTTATCACCTATCTCTTCAATCGTTGGACCACTATCCCCTTCCAAACCAAAATAAGCACCTAATATTTCTGCCTCGCGAATGCTCAATGATTTTAAAATACGGTTGATCTCATTTTTCAAAGAGTCCTTCATCACGGTATCGTCCGTATCGCTTGCACCTTCCAACAAGTCGCCCATAGCCACATCTTCCGCTTCGTGTACAGGAGCATCCAAAGAAGTATGACGCGTGTTGCTGGTGAAGATATTGGTTACTTCGGTTTCGCTCATTTCCAAAATCTCTGCCAACTCTTCTGTAGATGGTTCGCGCTCGTGCTCTTGTTCAAAAGCGATGTAAGCTTTGTTAGCTTTATTATAAGTACCGATTTTATTTTGTGGCAAACGCACCAAACGACCTTGCTCAGCCAATGCTTGCAAAATAGATTGACGAATCCACCAAACAGCGTAAGAGATGAATTTAAAACCTTTTGTTTCATCAAAACGCTGAGCCGCTTTTATCAAACCTAAATTTCCTTCGTTTATCAAATCACTTAAAGAAAGTCCTTGGTGCTGATATTGTTTAGCAACAGAAACCACGAAACGAAGATTCGATTTTACCAGTTTTTCCAACGCCCACTGATCGCCCATGTGTATCTTCTGTGCCAAAGTGGTTTCCTCTTCCGGTGTGATCATCGAAATCTTACTGATTTCTTGCAAATACTTTTCAACGGCTTGGGAATCGCGGTTGGTAATCTGGGTAGCAATTTTGAGCTGCCTCATAATACTTTTCTCCTTTTTATTTTAGAATTCAGAACTTAAGACGAGATTTTTTGAATTTTCGTATGTTGAAAACTCTAAAAATTTCGTTGTTACCTGCTCACAAAAAATATACCTATAGTTTTTAGTCACCTACTGCATTCACTTATTTGCCTTAAAGTCCTTTTCTAGAGCGACTTTTACGTGTTATTAATATAACTGATTATGCGATAGTGATGACCTATATACGAAATTTGTAGCAATTCTGACACAAAATTAAAATGATATGTCAAAAATGCTACCTTTGCGCGCACATTTTGTCAATCTTTAACAAGAAACATGGAAAAAGACTTATATCAACACCCCGATTATTACCTAGTAGACGAACTTTTGACAGATGAGCACAAACTGATTCGTGACACTGTTAGAGCTTATGTAAAGAAAGAAATTTCCCCAATTATCGAAGAATACGCTCAAAACGCTGCTTTCCCCGAACAGATAATAAAAGGTTTGGGAGAAATGGGATGTTTTGGACCATTTGTTCCGCAAAAGTATGGAGGAGCCGGGCTGGATTACATTTCCTATGGCATTATGATGCAAGAGTTGGAACGCTGCGACTCCGGTGTTCGTTCTACTGCTTCTGTTCAAGGTTCTTTGGTGATGTTCCCTATTTATAAATTCGGTAGTGAAGAACAAAAGCAAAAATATCTTCCAAAATTAGCTACAGGTGAATGGATGGGATGTTTTGGGTTGACCGAACCGAACCACGGTTCTGATCCTGCGGGAATGGAAAGTAAATTTACCGACGCTGGCGACCATGTAGTGTTGAATGGTTCTAAAATGTGGATTTCCAACGCACCTTTTGCGCAAGTGGCGGTGGTATGGGCTAAAAATGAACAAGGCGAAATACAAGGTTTGATTTTGGAGCGTGGCATGAAAGGCTTTACTACACCCGAAACTCATGGTAAATGGAGTCTGCGTGCTTCTGCAACAGGAGAGTTGGTTTTTGATAATGTAAAAGTTCCTAAAGAAAATATACTGCCCGGCGTAAAAGGCTTGAAAGGACCTTTGACTTGTCTGTCAAGTGCTCGTTACGGTATTGCCTGGGGTGCTTTGGGCTGTGCTATGGATTGTTATGATACAGCACTTCGCTATTCGTTGCAACGCATACAGTTTGGCAAACCTATTGGCGGCTTCCAACTACAGCAAAAGAAACTGGCTGAAATGATCACAGAAATAACTAAAGGGCAGTTATTGAACTGGAGGCTGGGCGTGTTAAGAAATGAAGACAGAGCTACGCCTGCGCAAATCTCCATGGCGAAAAGAAACAGTTGTCATACAGCGATTACCATCGCTCGTGAAGCTCGTCAAATGCTTGGTGGAATGGGTATTACCGGAGAATTCAGTATTATGCGCCACATGATGAATCTGGAATCAGTAATAACTTACGAAGGAACTCATGAAATCCACCTGCTTATTACAGGAATGGATGTGACGGGAATTAATGCGTTTAAGTAGTATAGTAGATAGTAATTAGTAGATAGTTGCAGAGATCGTAAGGTCTCTGTTTTTTTTA
>CBFGYQ010000269.1:0-3438 GCA_965652995.1 uncultured bacterium | reverse complement strand
TTGCGGTGTTCCTTGTTGATGACATCAAATTTTGCAGCTTCTTTCTTTTCTGCTGAAAAAGCCTGTAACAGATACATCCCTGTAAGATGCTCTTGTACAAAAGCATTCAAAGCAGCGACAGCATTGCGTACTCGTTGAAATGATTTGTTCACACTTTCCTTAAAGAAATAAGTGGCGATCATCAACAATGGAAAAGGAGCGAGACAAACTAACGTCAACTTCCAATCGGTCACAAACATCACCACCATAATGGCTATGATGGTAAGTACATCTGCAACTATAGAAATAATGCCTTCAGAAAACACATCATTCACTGCTTCTATATCATTGATGGTGCGTGTGGTAAGAGTGCCTATTGGCGTATTGTCGTAGTAAGAAATATTTTGATGAATGACTTTACGAAACACTTTCTTGCGAATATCATTTACCACTGTTTGCCCCAACCAATTGATGCGATACAAAAACCAAAAACGTAAGACACTTTCGATAAGTATCAATGCGAAATGCACAACACATATCCAAAGCAATCCTTCCCACAGATAATTGCTGATGTATTTATCTACCGAAAGCTGTATCAGATAAGGGCGTACAGGAGTCAAGCCAGCCAATACCACAGCCATGATAATAGAAAAATACAAACTGCCTTTGTAAGGGTTCGTAAAAGCAAATATTTTCCTGAGACTGTTTGTTTTCAATTATTGTTCTTTTTGCAGCGGGCGTTCTTCTATTGAGCTTGATTTGCCTGCCCGTCCGGTCAGGCGGGCGACGCTCCGTTCATCTATATTTCTCTGTTCGGCAATATATCTGTTTTTGCCGATGGTGAAACCATCTGTTACCTTAGTTGAAGCCCTTCGGGCTCCCGCGAGTATGCGTTTCTATTCATCATACTTCGACTACGCTCAGTATAACACACACACAAGTCAACTACTAAACGATTCAACCAATCAACCAATTACTCCTTCATCATCATCAAATATGCTTTAACAAAATCATCCAACTCACCATCCATCACAGGACCTACATTGCCTACTTCATAATCTGTTCTGTGGTCTTTGATCATTTTATAAGGATGGAACACATAGGAGCGAATCTGCGAACCCCATTCTATTTTTTTCTTGTTGGCATTGGCGGCATTTTTTATTTCTTCACGCTTACGAAGTTCTTCTTCATATAATCTGCTCTTTAGCATGGTCAATGCTTTTTCACGATTCTCGCCTTGTGTTCTCGCTTGCTGGCATTCTATAATAATACCTGTAGGAATGTGTTTTAATCGAACTGCTGTTTCTACCTTATTTACGTTCTGCCCACCACTACCACCTGAGCGCGAAAATGACCATTCCAAATCAGCCGGACTTACTTCGATTTCAATCGTATCATCTATCAAAGGATAAACAAAAACAGATGCGAAAGAGGTGTGTCTGCGTGCATTGCTGTCAAACGGAGAGATGCGAACCAAACGATGTACACCGCTTTCTGCTTTCAATAAACCATAAGCAAACTCTCCATCAAACTCTAATGTAGCTTGTTTTATACCTGCACCATCACCATACTGCACATCCACTTCCGATACTTTCCAGCCTTGCTTTTCACCATACATACGATACATACGCATCAACATCTCTGCCCAATCCTGACTTTCTGTACCACCGGCACCTGAGTTGATGACCACCTGCGCAGTCATTTCATCTTCAGGCTCATTTAGCGTAGACTTAAACTCCAATTCATCAATTTGTGCTAAAGCATAATCGTTCGCTTGTTTTACTTCTTCTTCACTTGTTTCCCCGGCTTTCCAAAAATCAAATAATACAGCAAAATCCTCTACAGCATCATTCACTTTTTTATGGAGATCGATCCAGAAATTATTAATTTTTATTTCTTTAAGAATGCCTGTGGCTCGTGCATTATCATCCCAAAAACCGGGTGAGAGGGTGAGTTGTCTATCATTTTCCACCTTTGCTTTGCGTTCATCAATATTGAGGAAACGGTAGAGTTGCTGCACGCGCTCACGCATTTCTTTTAGTTGCTCTTGCGTCATAATTCTGTGTATGTTACATAATTCTGTAACAAAAATTAGTTTTTTTATTCACTAGGCTCTCCTTTACGAGGTGTCAAGTTTGTATAGTTACCACTTTGCTTGTGCCTGTTGTAATACTTTTAAAACTTTTACTACAGCCATCATATACTTTGTAAAAAAGTATTTGACAGAACGAAAATAAGATGCTTCTTCCGTTTTACCTGCTCATACTCTGTTATCAAAAACGGTACTTGTCCACATAATTTCGCCCTATTGTTGTGTTATTCCTATTATCTCACATACAAAAAAAATTATTAGTCAATTTTCAGACTCTGTTACCGAATTAGTTGACTTAAATTGCGAGGAAGAATGACGATGTAATATCACGAAACTAGTGTCTCTATTTAGTAAAACAAATAATAAAATGAAGTGGCTGTTATTAGTAGCAAGTTTAATTTTTCAATTTTCTTCGATAGCTCAAACAACTCCAGGACTAAAGGAATATTTACAACCTTATTCTTCAAATCCAAAATTGAAAGATGTTATCATACAAACTTTACATGAGAGTGGTAGTAAACTAAATAAAGCATACGCTGATGAATTAGAAAAGAAATAACAAGATTAAATTTGTTTTTTGAGGTTGCTGTTTAATAGTAGTAACTAAGTTGATTAAATGAAATTTTAAATACTAAAAAACAAATTCCATAATCCACACTTCGATTACTTTTAGCAGGACGCAACAGTGACCATCAAAACCACAAATAAACAGAACCACAAATCAACTGTCTAACGACTATCTACTAACAACTAACAACTAAAAATATGTCTATACAAACTACCGAGATAAAACGCGTAACCGCCCACACACTGCAATGGATGAAGCAACAAGGCGAAAAAATATCGATGCTCACTGCGTATGATTTTTCTATGGCGCGCATACTTGATGATGCCGGAATAGATGTGTTGCTTGTAGGAGATAGTGCTTCTAACGTAATGGCGGGTCATGAGACTACGTTGCCTATTACGCTCGACCAGATGATCTATCATGCATCTAGTGTAGTACGTGCTATCAAGCGTTGCATGATTGTGGTGGATCTGCCGTTTGGTAGTTATCAAGGGAACAGTAAAGAAGCGTTGAATTCTGCTATTCGTATTATGAAAGAAACAGGTGCACATGCTATAAAATTGGAAGGTGGTGAAGAAGTGGTGGAAAGCATCAAACGCATTATCAGCGCCGGTGTACCTGTAATGGGGCATTTGGGATTGACGCCGCAGTCTATCAATAAATTTGGAACATATGCTGTGCGTGCGAAAGAAGAAGAAGAAGCAGAGCAATTGGTGAAGAATGCACATATATTACAAGAAGCTGGTTGTTTTGCAGTAGTGCTAGAGAAGATACCGGCAGCATTGGGTAAGAAAGTAGC
>CBFGYQ010000268.1:0-3474 GCA_965652995.1 uncultured bacterium | reverse complement strand
CAACGACTTGTTTCACTTATTCATCACATAGAATTTACAGTTACGAATAATGAGCATGATGCTTTTCTCTTAGAAAATTCGCTCATCAAACATCATCAACCACGCTTCAATATTTCTCTAAGAGACGATAAAACTTATCCTTATGTAGTCATTAAAAATGAGCCCTTCCCAAGAGTTTTTTTTACTAGAAAATTGATAAGAGATGGTTCGGAATATATTGGACCATTTACAGGTGTTTGGCGTGCAAAGGAGTTGCTCCAATTGATCAAAAACAATATTCCGTTGCGTACCTGCAATCTAAACTTGACACCAGCTAATATCAAAAAAGGAAAATTCAAAGTTTGTTTGGAGTATCATTTAGGAAACTGTAAAGGACCTTGTGAAGGATTGCAGTCGGAAGAAGCGTATAGAGAAAGCATACTGCAAGTGAGGTATATTCTAAAAGGAAATACAAATGAAGTGCTTAGATCATTGCGTGAAGAAATGCAAGGTCATGCAGAGAAAATGGAATTTGAAAAAGCTGAAATTTTAAAAAGAAAAATAGACGCTTTGCAACAATACACGAGTAAGTCATCTGTTGTGAGTGCACATTTAGGAGATCTGGACATAGCCTCTATTATCAGTGATGATGATAATGCTTTTGTGAATTATATGATGTTAAGCAACGGAAGTGTGATTTATTCAAAAAGCATGGCTGTGAAGAAAATGCTGGATGAGGAAGATCGAAATATTTTATCACATGCCGTAAGTCGTTTGCGTGATGTATCGGGCAGTACAGCTTTGGAGATAGTAGTGCCTTTTGAAATAGACGTTACCGATGAAACATTAAAACAAACAATCCCGAAAGCCGGCGATAAAAAGAAATTGCTTGATCTGAGTTTGAAAAATGCTGAGATACAGAAAGATGAAACAAGGCGAAAGAAAGCAACGATGATAACAGAGAAAACAGAATCGGATATGATAGAAGTTTTGGAACAATTGCAAGATGCACTACAATTAACTGAACTTCCGGAGCATATTGAATGCTTTGATAACTCAAATTTTCAAGGTTCACATCCAGTGGCAGCGATGGTTTGTTTTAAGAATGGATTGCCTTATAAAAGAGAGTATCGTCATTTTCATATCAAGACAGTAGAAGGTATAAATGATTTTGCATCTATGGCAGAGATCGTTCACAGACGATACAAAAAAATGCTGGATGAAGGAAAAGCATTCCCACAACTTGTAATTATTGATGGCGGCAAAGGGCAACTGAATGCGGCTTTGCAGAGTATAAAAAATCTAGGGTTAGTGGGTAGAATGACGATTGTAGGATTAGCTAAAAGGGAAGAATCTATCTTTTTCCCAGGAGATGAAAAACCATTACAACTTCCTTATGATAGCGCGCCGCTTTTATTGATAAGAAGAATACGTGATGAAGTGCATCGTTTTGGAATTACATTTCATAGAAAAGTGCGTAGCAAAGGAACGATCAAAAATGAATTGGAGGCTATACCCGGTATTGGTGAAAAAATCGCTACTGAGTTATTGAAAGAATTTCGTTCGATAAAAAATATTAAGACATTAACCGAAAGAGAATTGACAAGAGTGATAGGAGCAAAAAAAGCAGCATTAGTTTACGAATATTTTCACAGTGACAAATAATGTAATGACTGACTAATTACATCCGAATAAATCTTTTTGGACATTCCCATATTTTTATATTTTTAGTTCTTAAATAAACAAATAAATGAAATCCTTATTGTACACCCTATTAATGCTATTGCTAAGCACAACAGTCTTCGCTCAAACGGGCAAAATCGACAAAATTTATCTCAACAATGGTTCTGTTCTTGAAGTGAACGTAAAGAAAGTAGGAGCAGACATAGTTGAATACACTTATCCAGGAGAGGCGGCTGAAAACGAAGAGAAGACCACCAACATTCGCACGATCGTATTTGCAAGCGGTAGAGTGCAGCAATTTAATACTACCGATAATCAAGAAACGAAAACGATAGCTAAAGCAACAGCTATTGAATACAAAGAGATAAAACCTAACACCATCGCTATTCTTCCTGTAGCCTTTTACGACAAAGCCACGGGTAATCTTTGGGAAGACCAATCGAAGCTAGCACAAAGCCGCATCTACGATTTTTTTGAAGATGATGTAGCTAAGATCGCACCATTGAGTATGCAAGACACACGTAATACAAATGCCTTTTTGAGAAAAGCAGGTATTGATTACACACAATTAGATGAGACTTCAATAGACGATCTGGAGAAAATAGTAGGTACTGAATATCTTATCATCAGCAAAGTGACTTGTGAAACTAAATCTCAATCCACTCTTAACGAATCGACTTATGGAGGCACTAAAAAAGAAGGCAACAAACAAACCGGAGCAGTGTATACATCAAGCACCGTAAATGAGAACAAAAGTTATTTCTATGTGGTAGTGCTAGAGATATATAAAGGAAGTGAGAAGATCTATAATGAAACACGCAAACCAATGCTGAATATGGAAGACAGTTGGAAAGATGCGATGGAATACATGTTAAAGCGTACTCCGATTTATAAAAAGAAGTAAGAATTATTCACTTTAATAATTCTTACTTTAGTATCAACTAAAACTAGAAAATTATGCGCTGGCAAGGAAGACGCGAAAGCGGTAATGTAGAAGACCGTCGTGGTATGGGTGGAGGAAAGATTGTGGGTGGAGGAATTGGTATGTTGGTCATCGGTCTTATAGTATATCTTTTAGGAGGTGATCCCACACAGGTAATAAACTCAGGATCGCCTCAACCTTCCGAACCCATTAGTGAAGAGCAGCGTGCTACAGAAGAGCAAGCATCAAAATTTGTAGGAGTAGTTTTGGCAGATACGGAGGATGTTTGGAACAAACTTTTTCAAGAGAATGGGAAGCAATATAAAGTGCCACGTCTAGTACTTTTTTCGGGTAGTGTGCAAAGTGATTGCGGTGGTGCAACTTCTGCGGCAGGTCCTTTTTATTGTCCGGCAGATGAGCGCGTATATATCGATCTGACTTTTTACAACGAACTACAAAATCGTTTCAACGCACCGGGAGATTTTGCAATGGTGTATGTGGTGGCACATGAAGTAGGGCATCACATTCAAAACATATTGGGCATATCTGGTAAGGTGCAAGCTGCCAGACAACGTATGAGTGAAGAAGAAGCTAATGCACTTTCTGTACGTTTAGAATTGCAGGCAGATTTTTTGGCAGGTGTATGGGCGCATCATGCACAGCGTATGAAAAACATTTTGGAACAAGGTGATATAGAGGAAGCCTTGAACGCAGCAAATGCTATTGGTGATGATAATCTTCAAAAACAAGCACAAGGTCATGTGGTGCCTGAATCTTTTACGCATGGTACATCTCAACAACGCATGTATTGGTTCAAAAAAGGTTATGAAACCGGCGACATGAATCAAGGAGATACTTTTGCTGAAAATGCTCCTATGTAATTTTTAAAG
>CBFGYQ010000267.1:0-3495 GCA_965652995.1 uncultured bacterium | reverse complement strand
TCTTTATATAGTTTGGTATTATGAGCAGTTGCTAGCGGAAGTCCGAAGGACTTCAACAATAGTAGCCGAAGGTGCAACCTTCGGGATAAAAGTCATGTACAAAATTTTTTTATAAACCTTTGTAACCTTTCTTTTTTGCCGACGATATACTTACTGAATGGACGCTAAAAACTACAATGTATGCGTACAAGACTGGGCTGATGCACTTTTTCGATTTGCTTGTAAATGCACAGGCAACGAAGAGGACGCACGCGACATCGTACAAAGTAGTTTTGAAACATTGTGGCAGAAAAAAGAAAATGTACCTGAAGAAAAAGGAAAATCATTTTTGTTTCAAGTAGCCTACAACCAGTCGGTAGATATGTATAGAAAGAAAAAACGGGTACACTTGACAGATGAAATAAAAACAAATGAGGCGATGAAACCCACCAACCCCGATCTGAAAAGAATATTGGAGCGTGCGTTGGCGAGGTTGGATGAGCAGGCAAGAGCATTGATCTTATTAAAAGACTATGAAGGATATAAATACGAAGAAATAGCACAGATAACAGGATTGAACGATACACAGGTAAAAGTATATCTGCATCGTGCAAGAAAAACAATGAAAGATTATTTGGTAAGTGTTGAAAAAATTATCTAACAAAAAATGAGAAGCCATGATCGATCTAAAGAATTATGAAGAATATATAATGCTATATGTAGATGATGAACTGCCTACAGCAGAGACAAAGGAGTTGATGGATTTTTTGGAAAAACATCCCGACCTGAAAAAAGAATTGGAAGCCTACCAAAAAACAAAACTTCCCATGGCTGCCGAGTTGGTTTTTGCTGATAAGAACAAACTCATTAAACAGCAGGTTAGAAGAATAAATCTTAATCGCTGGCTAGTGTATGGTGCTGCTGCTAGTGTGGTATTGCTAATAGGTCTTGCAACAATTAAGTGGATGAATAATCCTGATGATCACATTCCAAATTCCGAATTAGAAGTAGCAAATAACAGAACAGAAATTCCAGATTCCAAACCCCAAATTCCAAATGCTCAACTCGCGCAGAAAACTCCCGCAGTCACTCCCTCCACGCGTGAAGAGGAACAGGATGAGGTAAAAAAATCAAATCCAAAATCCAAAATCCAAAATCCAAATACTCAAGTCGCAAAATCTAAAGTTCAACCAATCAACCAACCAACCAACCAGCCAGCCCCTCAAAACCCTATCATTATTGAAAACAAAGAGCCACAAATCGCTGAAGCTAAAGAAGAACCCAATGAGAAAGTTGAACCCATACTAAATAAAAACAGTGACCCCAAAATAGCCAAGGCAGAAGAAAAGCCTCAAAAGAAAAAAAGAGGACTCTTGGCGATGCTGCCTTTCAGTTCAGAGAAGAAACAAGGGCTCAACCATTTAAAAAATAATGTTGAAGGGAAAGTAGAGACCGTAAAAAATATCAACGAAGCCATTAAGAATACCTCCTTCGAAGTGAAACTTGGCAATAAAGAACTTCTAGTAATTAATCTATAATAACGCAATAAAAATCTTATGAAATACATCATTATTCTTGCAGCACTTTTTACATCTCTTACTGCAAGTGCGCAAGTAGAAATACAAAAAGCAGATACCAGCAAAGGCGCAAAAAACTCTGTAAGTATAAAGCTTGGAGGTTCTGAAGAGAACGATACAACCGATAAAAAAATTGACATACAAGTCGGCATTTTTGACATCGGCATTAATTCGCTAATCGACAAAACAGACTATGCTTCTGCAGAAGTGCAGAATCTGTTACAAGTACCAATTGATGCCAGAAATGAAAACCTTTTCAACCTGAAAGTTGCAAAGTCTGTAAACGTCAATATCTATCCTTTGGTACTGAAATATAGAATGGTGAAGACAAAAGCACAACGTTTGTATGCTTCTGTAGGCTTAGGTTTTCAGGTCTATAATTTCCGATTCAATAAAGACATCAGTTTTAGAAATGAAACGAATCCTGTGATCATGATGGACAGCATTCAATTCTCTAAAAACAAAATTGCTATTACTTACTTGAGTATGCCGCTAATGCTTACGGCTAAAACTCGCATGGCTAAAGATCTTTGGCTGGTATATGGATTGGGCGTGAGTGGTGGCTTTCGCATCAACTCCATTCAAAAACAAATTTCTGATGAACGCGGAACAAAAAAATATCGCGACTTCGATTTCAACAATTTCAATGCTTGTGTAAATGCAGAACTGGGTATTGATGGTTATGTACGTTTGTTTGCGAGCTATCAATTGACTAACCTCTATGAAAATGCTTTGGAACAATATCCCTATACGATAGGTGTAAGATTCTTTGGGATTTGATTTTCTATAAAATTGTTGTTGTAAAAAACTTCTTGAGAAATCGAGGAGTTTTTTAGTAGTCCTTACAAGACCGTTATCGAACTCATTTATTGATAGTCTGAAAAAATAATAGAATAAGGAATTGCATCAATCCAATATTTTCACAGGTTGCTTGCCTTGCCCAATAGCTACAAAAGTAAATATGCCTGTTATCGCTGTGTATCGTTCAAACGAGTACATATCTTCAACCATAATTTCCACCGATATTTTTAAGCTCGTATTGCCTACATCCGTTACTTTGCCCACCAATTCTATTATAGTACCGGCAGGAAGGGGTTTGGTAAAATCTATCTTATCAGACGACACAGTAACCATGCGCTTGCGGCTGAAACGTGTGGCTGTGATGAATGCCACTTCATCCATCAATTGCATGGCTGTGCCGCCGAAGAGTGTATCATAATGATTGGTTGTGTTCGGGAACACTGCTTTGAATATTCTTGTTTCGGCTTTGGTTTTTCTTTCTTCTAAAGTTATTTGAGGTTGCTAAAAATTATTCAGACTTCATGAATTTCAACTTAGAAATAGGTTGGTTTTTCTCATTGGGTATTTGCAAAAAATAAACACCTGTGGACAATGCATCCACATTTACAGCTTGTGTATTGCGCATTGCCAACGAAAGACATGAAGAAAAGGAACGAAAGAAATAGGTAGCTTTTGTTATTCATATAACACTGTTTTAAAAAATTACGATGTCGTTTGATGAGCAGCGCAAACAGCAAATAACAAAGCGGAAAATAAAATAGCTAATACGCAAAAGGTTCTCCCGCTTATGCTTTTCCTCCGAAAGCGACAGCTTTAGCATTATGCAGGCAGGTCTTCTGGCTTTCCTTATTTTTCAACTGCCTTCCCGTCTTGATTAGAAACAGTGGCTTGGGTTATTGAAAAATTGATGTGTGGCTACATCAGGATTACAGCTACGGGGATAGCACCGGACTTACACCGGCTTCCCTATTATTCATTTTACTACAATGTTTGCAGTATATATGAACCCGATAATGGGCGCAAAGGTAGGGATATCACATTAAACAGAAAAACAAACTTGCTTCGTACTTTCCCTCTCTATTTAAAATTACTGTTGTCCGACAAACAACTAAAATAAGGATATTTTTTTACGGAAGCC
>CBFGYQ010000266.1:0-3506 GCA_965652995.1 uncultured bacterium | reverse complement strand
CTATTATTCCACAAATAAGAGTAAGGAGGTGTACCCCCAAATGCGGTTACAGAAATGCTTCCATTTGCTTGTACGCAAGTGGGGCTGGTGCTAGTGACGCTAGCTGTCACCACATTTACAGGTGGAACAACAGCAGTACCTGTTCTAATACACCCATTTGCATCTGTTACTATAAAAGAATACGTTCCTGGTGCTAAGCTTGTTGCTGTTGTAGCCATTTGTGCAGGGAACGTATTCCATTGAACCGAGTAAGGCGTCGCTCCTCCGCTAATAGACAATGTAGCAGTACCTGTCGGCGATGTACAAGAACTTGCGGTAGCAGTATAAGTTACATTTACAGGAGTGCTTGCTGTTACAGATTTGCTACCTGTACCGATACAACCATTTGCGTCCGTTACTGTTAAAGAATAATATCCAGACGATAAATTCGTAAGTGTTTGAGATGTTGCTAAATTATTCCACAAATAGGTATATGGTGGCACACCACCACTTGGGAAAGAAGAAACGGCACCATTGTTTTGTACACATGTAGCAGGTGTGCTTACAATGTTTGTATTGATATTTACAGCCTGTGAAACGTAAGCATATCCATTTGCGCTGCAACCTTGTGCATCTGTTACTGTTACGGAATAGCCGCCCATAGTTAAACTATTTATTGAGCTTGTAGTTGCATTGTTAGACCACAAATAAGAATACGGCGCAGTACCTGTTCCTGAAACACTAGCAGTTGCCGAGCCATTGGTACAATTTGCTTGCGTTGTAGTAGTTGATACTTGAAAACTTGCTTGGGAATAAACGTTTACCCCAGAATCAAGAGTAACCGTACATCCATTATTATCAGTTACAACTAAGTCATAATTTCCACCGGGTAATGTAGCAGGGTTGCTTGTACTAACAGTAACGTTAGTTGTGTTATCTGTCCAATTGTAAGTATAAGGAGATACGCCTCCACTTACAGTTACTGGAATCGTAGCCATTGCAGGACATACAACTGTGTTCCATTGATTTACTGAAATAGTAAAAGGAAGTGCTGAATACTGGCTGCTCGCAACGTTTTGCATATTATCAACAGCATAAACATACATAGATGCGCCACTGTAATTATTTAGCACATCGGTGTTTCCCGAAGTAACAGTATGTACTATTGGTGGTTGATTACCAATATAGTACGTAATGGTAAATGGATTTGAAAGTCCCGTGACCGTGGTCGTGACAATACCATTGTTGTTACATGGTTGCTGATTAAGGGTAAAACTTAAACTACCTTGTGCCAATGCTGATGTGCCTATTAAGCAGAGCATGGCAAACATTAACGTAAATAACCGTCTCATAAATTTTCATTTAATGGTGTGAATGATATTAATAAAGACGTATATAGAAACGGATTCGTTAGGATAGGTCAGGCTCGTCAAAAATATCTGCAATAAGGATGTTCATAAGCTGTTGTATTTCGTCTGCTTTATGCAACTCTTTTTTATAGCGATAACACAGAGCTAACTCTTCCAACATTTTATAAATAACCTCTTTGGTATCAAGCGGTTTGAAATAAGTTTCTTTATCGCTGGCGTTTATTTTCTTGAGGTAAGTGTTCACATCTGTTTGTGTATACACCATACCATTCAAAGGGTCTATAAAAAATTGTATTTGCTGAACCCCACCGGTCTCATCATTCACAAAAAAATGATGGAGAGTATCTATATATGCAAAAACAAATTGACGCGGCACATTCATAGCGAAAACAGGAATATCCAACAATTCGCAAAGTGTGAGGTAGAGAATACCTATTGAGTAAGAATTACCTTGCTTACTATCAAGCACTTGGTTGATGAAAAAGTATTTAGGATCACGCTCTGTAATCTCATGACCTTGCAGCTTGTAATAATTATACAGGATACTATTGAAGACATTTACCTGTTCCAATGGCGTCAAATAGTTATTCAATTCCAACCAAATATTTCTCCTGATCGTATCGAATTGTGATAAAACAGAAGGAATATTCAAATCAGGATATTGATATTTTGCCACTAATATAGCTCCTCGCAAAAGCTCCGGTCTCTTTGACCTACTCCATTCCAAAAACTCTTCCTGCAAATCTTGAAAATGCACTCTATGGATGAGTAATTCTATTCGCTCTTGCAACTGTTCATCCTCGGTATGTTCCCAAAGGCTCTCTAGGTTAGGAATAATCTCCTTTCCATAATGAACAATCTTTTCGGAAATAGTATCATACACTTCATCGTCCGGATCGTCGATAAGTTGCAACAATGCTTTTATTTCCTTTGTTTGCTTCATTAGGTATGGTAAAATGTGCTATTGAAATTTACAACAAATTAGTGCGATTATCAATAGCTACTAACCCAACTTATGCACATGGGCTTAATAACAAAAAATGTATTTACAACCTTATTCCACCACCAATCCTTAAGGAATAAAATTTAGGGACAACATTAACATCCACAATGCCATACCTTCTAGCAGCTTCAGGCAATGTTGGATTATCAATAAATTGGTTAATGCCCCTAATGTTTAAGATTGCTATAGGCACATTAACGTCCATAAAGATTACCACTTCTTCCATTCCGCACCTTTCTCCCACATATCTTCCAACTCTTCTTTATCGCGGATGGTATCCATGCACTTCCAGAAATCGTGATGTTTGTAAGCGGCTATTTGACGGTCTTTAGCAAGATCATTCATTGGTTGGCGTTCCCACATGATGTCATCTGCATCTTCTTTCAGATAGTTTTTTATGGAAGGCTCTATCACAAAAAAACCACCATTGATCCATGTGCCGCTGTCTTCCGGTTTTTCTTCAAAGCTGTCGATTGTTCCATCGTTCTCGATTTTTATTACACCAAAGCGACTGGTAGCTTGTATAGCAGTCATCGTGCTAATCTTACCGCTTGCTTTGTGAAATTTTAAAAGCTCATCAATATTCACATTGCTCACACCATCTCCATAAGTAAGCATAAAAGTTTCGTCACCAACATAAGGCAACACACGTTTCAAACGCCCTGCCGTCATGGTATCTAAGCCGGTATCTATCAATGAGATTTTAAACGGCTCTGCATTGGTTTGATGTACTTTTAGTGAATTGTCTTTCAGGTCAACAGTTACATCTGCGTTGTGCATGAAGTAATTCACGAAGTATTCTTTTATCATCCAGCCTTTATAACCAAGACAAATGATAAACTCTGTGTGTCCATAAGCTGCATATATTTTCATGATGTGCCAGAGAATGGGCTTACCACCAATTTCAATCATCGGTTTAGGACGTAATGTACTTTCTTCTGATATGCGTGTGCCGCGTCCGCCGGCGAAGATGACTACTTTCATGCTATTGTTTTTTTTCCTACTTTTTTTCTTGGCAAAAGCCTTTGCAATAAAAACAACGCACGTCATTGCGAGGAAGAATGACGAAACAATCTCATGAATTGAGTTTCTTATTTAAGTGAGATTGCTTCGTTCCTCGCAATGACGCGAGTAAATATAAAAACGTTCCTAAA
>CBFGYQ010000265.1:0-3506 GCA_965652995.1 uncultured bacterium | reverse complement strand
TCTTTCTGCGCCCTTTCATTGAAACGCA
This sequence comes from uncultured bacterium, assembly GCA_965652995.1. Classification (GTDB taxonomy): domain Bacteria; phylum Bacteroidota; class Bacteroidia; order Chitinophagales; family Chitinophagaceae; genus JAFIGV01. The sequence continues at coordinate 3,478 of CBFGYQ010000265.1, read as the reverse complement.
CATAATAGAATGACAACCACGAGGTATCTCTCGCAAAATATTGTTCGAACCCAAGCATATTAGAAGCTACAAGCACTTTTTTGCCTGGCGTTTTTTTAGCATTTTTCATTATCCACTTACCTGCCTGCAAACCGCTATTCTGATAATAATCGATATCATAATAACCATGCGCACCTTCAACACCACCTACTGTTTCATTAAAATACACATACTGATTCGGATGCGATTTGAATGTCCAAATAATAGCAGGTAATAATCCAACAAAAGCGATAGCTAACGGCAGCCATTTCAGTTTTTCATTTTTGAAGAAATCGCCAATTAAAGAAATAGATAGTGATGCCATTGTAACCCAAAACGGATAAATAAAAAACAGATGTCGCCATGTGTCATGCACACTCGATTTTTTGTAGATCATGTACAATGGTGTAAAGAAGGCTGCAAACATTACAAACATCATAGCGAACGTCCCATACTTCTTTTTACCTTGAAAAAAAAGAATAAAGAACAAAGCAACACCTGCTATGACAATCAACGGACTTGAAATACAAATCCATTTCAATTCGTAATACCAAGGCATGTTGTTGTTAGGACGAAAGACTCCTTCAAAGAAAACGCGGATGGTAATCTTGATGTTGGTCATTTGTTTCAACGACTCTAATGGCCTTGTCAACGGCTCCTGCAAACCCCATGGCCAGGCAAGTAGTCCTATTATGTATCCTAAAACCAAAGCTCCAACTACTATTATCAATGATCGTTTGAACCATTTTCCCTTTTCTTGTTTTATCAACGTCTTAAAATCGTCATTAAAATAATAGTATAACACTGCCATTACCACAAAGTTGACTATTAGCAACAAACCACCTGCAGGTCGTACACCAAAAGAAATTGCAAAACCCAACGCTATACCTAATGCGTGTTTCCACATTTTCTTGGGTAGGTCTTGTAATAATGCAAGAAAGAAATAATTGCCAATAATAAACCCACATGCAAAGGGAATGTCTTTAGGGTTATTCATGCTTTCACCAAAAATTCTCGGAGAAAAGATCATGAAGAGCAATGCCATCAAACCCACTAACCAATTACGCATACTAACTCTATAGGCAAACAAACCTGTGAACATCATAAGCAACGCACCTGTAATTGCATTGAAGAAATGCCTTAAATGCAAGAGTTGTATAGACGGAAACCAACGATGAAAAACCTCCATCGTATAATCAAACAATCCACCGTAGTATTCTATGCCTTGATATTGAAGTGTCTTATTGTTGTAATCAAGAGCTTGTTTGTCGCCATTGAAAAAGTAGTTGTAGATATCTTGGCCATAAAATATCTGTAACCATTCATCGCCACTTTGTCCATAATCTTTACTAATAAGCGGCATAATAATGAGAATGAACACACTTATAATTATAAATACCAGTCGGAGATTCTTATTTTCTTTCGCAGCTATAGATTGTTGCATGAAACGATTATTAAGGAGCGTAAAAGTAAATTAAACAAGTAGTATTGCAAGTATTGGCAAATCCGAACAGTTTCTAAAAACCAATCAGCTTAGAAACTTATATTTGCCCTCATTTTTAGTAAGAATATGTTCATCGCCAACTTACCACTTTATAAAAAACTTACTCGTCAACGTTCGCTCAATTTTGCCAAGTATTTAAGCAAATTGATGCCTGCCGGAAGCAAAGTGTTGGACTTTGGCTGTGGTAATATGTTTACTTCCAAAGAAATATTGAATATCCAACCAGACCTGAGCATTACAGGTATTGACGTCATTAAAGATCAAAATCTTGACGAAGAGTTTTTTCAGGATAAACGGCTTGATTTTAAACTTCTTACGACAAAAGAAATTCCTTTTGAAGATAATAGCTTTGACATTTCCTTCGCACTTGCAGTATTGCATCATACAGAAGAGCCCGAATATTATCTCTCTGAACTAAAGCGTATTACTAAACCAACAGGCTCTATAATATTGATAGAAGAAATGTACATCAACCAAATTGACAAGATTTGGATATCCTCACAAGATTGGTTGCTCAATAAACTAAAAACAGGAGTTCCGGTACCTCTTAATTTCCGCTCTCACAAGCATTACCTCAATGAATTTAAAAAACAAGGGTTAGAAATTGTGTTTGAAGACGGAATCCGAGCTTTTCTTACAGGCATGCATGTGTATGTGTATCAGTTGAAGAAGTAGAATACAAGTAATTCCTAATCACAAATTTCATTGAAATAAAAAATCAGGTTGATGAGCAACCTGATTTTTTTATTTGAAGTTGATTCTGATAATTATCTAGCCACAGAGAATGTGCTAGCTATACCGTCACCATCTTTAGTACGAATAACATACACATAATTGCCTGTAGCAAGTGCAGAAGTTTCTATAGGAATAATTTGCTCACCCATACCTAATGTTTTAGTAATAGTTTGGATTGTGCGTCCGTTCAAATCTGCAACGGTTACAGTAACATCAGTTGCTTTTTTCAAGCTGATTCTGATGTTGGTAGATGTATTAGCCGGATTAGGATAATTGCCGAAGAATTTAAGATTATTATTTTCTACACTCTTTGTGCTTGTTGGTCCACACGTTGCACAATCTAAACGGATAATAGGATAGATGATTTGTGATCTGTTCGTTCTACCCAACTCGAAGAAGGCGGATTTCCAAACACCAGCAGAATTCTGTACCACATTTGCAGCATTCACCAATGTATCTAGCGTTCCTGTTTCAACGGTAAAAGTGTTAACACCATTTGTAGTACTGGTTGCAGCTAATCCAAGAGTGTCACCAGCCAATGCATTATACGTATAGTTGATGTCGTACCCTACGTATACATCGTAAGATACATTTGACAGAGGGCTAGCTAAAAAAGTAAAATTATCAGAAGTTCCATCAAGTGTTAAGCTTGTAGCGTTAACTGTAGTTGTTGCTAATGCTGCAGCATTAGGTGTACCGGATACAAAAGCTTTAGTCAACCCGGGGATTGCGGTCTTTGAATTGGAACGAGACCATACTTTAAAATTTACAGTTTTGGTACTTGCAGCCTGTACTGTGCCACCCCATACACTTACAAAACCAATTATCTGGTATGTAGTATCATTAGGTGCGGTTTGATTAATGGGGCTATATCTATACAATTGTGCAAAGCCTTTTTCATTTGCTACGTTCGTACCATAAAGGCGGCCGCTATCAAAAGGTTGAGCGAAATCATACACTAAATTGACGTATGGTCCATTGAACTGATCTTGAGAGCCATAAAAAAGTGTATCAGATAACCCAGTAGTCTTACTGGCTTTATTTGATTGCTTAATAACCAAGTCATTTTTAGCCGTTGACAACGTTGGTAAGCTTGATGATTTTGAATCTGCCTGTTGACCGTAACTAATAATAGTCGAAACAGCGGCGACGCTACATAGTAATAATTTTTTCATATTCTAGTCAAAAGTTAATTTGTGAATTGCGAATCTATGTTTTTTA
>CBFGYQ010000264.1:0-3525 GCA_965652995.1 uncultured bacterium | reverse complement strand
AGAGATGATTTTGAAAACCTGATCAACAGCAACCCTGATGTGATGCGAAAATTCATTCGCATATTAGCCAATAATGTAACAGATCGTGAATCCCAACTGCTTGCTTTAGCTTATAATTCTTTGCGGAAAAAAGTTGCGGAATCGATACTGGCTATTCATAAAAAATTTTACAACAAAGATGTCTCTTCTCCTATAGATATCAGCAGAGAAGATCTAGCCAATATTGCAGGTACAGCAAAAGAATCTGTAATAAGAACACTAAGTGATTTCAAGGAAGAAAAACTGATAGACATTAAAACAGGTGACATCATTATACTGGATGAAAAAAAGCTTCGCGACCTGTTAAATTGATCTAGTCACAGCACTTGTGCCATATAATGATTAAAGTCAAACTTCAAGCTACTGAAATCTTTTTCGATGCGTTTCATATCACTCCGTAATTTTTCTTGCTTTTGCAAGAGTTCTGTATGGGCAACACCTACAAGGTCTATTTCTGATAATTTTATTTGCTCCGAAATATCTCTTCTTAGCAACACGATCAGTGTATCTTGTCCTAAGAATTGATTCTGGAAATATTCGAGTTTTTCAAGCAATTCATTACTGATGAGGTTACCACTGATCTGCGCCAGACTGTTCTTCATAGCAATATTCTGTTGCTGAATATAATCCAACGTCCTTTGCCAAGCTTCTTGCTCTTGTAAAAAATATCTTGATTTAGTTTCTGTCATATCTATTTCGATTTCTGCACAGATGGCAAAAAACTACAGTTGATTGTAAAAGTATTATCTGCCCATTCTGCCAACAATAACCTTAGTCAATAAAAATATGATAGTGGTCACTTTCGGGTCGATTACTACATCCGAATAGAAAAAGTGATTAAAATCATTTTTTATCCTCACACGAATCATAATTAAGCTAAAGGCTAGCCGGTACTTTTGAGAAATGGTACAAACCCGTTTACACACCTACGTTCAATACTCTTTACAAGACCTCATACAAAGGGTAAAGGATGATTATTATATTATCTTGACGCTCCTATCAGGACAAGCAAAAGAGTATTCGACAATGATGGAAAATACTCAGCTTGGCAATAAAGAGAAATTATTTTTTCAAATCAATCGGGAATGGGCTACAGAGTTAAACGCTTATATAGAGTATAGAAATGAAACTATCCTACCCTACCTTCAGCAACTTGCTGAAAAGGAATATACAGGACACAATTGTGGACAATGTTCAGGAAAATGTGATATGCAGCATACTGCGCGGATCATTGAGTTTACTCATACCATCGATAACGTAAAAGGACTTTATACTAGTTATTCAGAAAAGCTTTCAGAGTTAAGAGAGGTGAATTATAGCGATCGGTATAAAGCAATAGCAACAACTATGGATTTCTTAAATGAGTATGCTCATCAGTTATGGCGAATTGAGTTGGATTGCGTCTTGCCAAAAATGAAAATGGCGCAAAAAAATATAAATGCTCACAGTTAACGAGAAAATAAAATCCACTAATAAGAGCAACAAAAAAGCATCGCTGATTTGTTATCACTGTGGTACAGCATGCGCAAACGATCATATATCGCTTGAAGAGAAATTATTCTGTTGCGAAGGCTGCAAACTGGTGTATGAGATATTGAACAACAACGGACTTTGCGACTATTACAAACTACAATCACATCCCGGATTATCACAGATCAAACCCCTGCGTTCAGATAAATACGCGTATTTAGATAACGAACAAATTTGCGAAAAGCTCTATAAATTCTCAGATGGTAAACATGCTATTGTCACGCTTTACATTCCCGGAGTTCATTGCAGCTCCTGCATGTGGTTGTTAGAGCATATGCATCGTCTTACGCCAGGCATTACAGAGAGTAGGCTCCATTTTTCTACAAAAGAACTGACTATTCATTTCTCTACTCCGGAAATTTCACTAAGAAAAATAGTTGAGTTGCTTACAACTATTGGCTACGAACCACATATCAGTCTGCAAGATGGGAAAGAAGAAGTCTTTAGTAAAACGGGGAAACGGAAGATCTACAAACTCGGAGTTGCTGGCTTTTGTTTTGGCAATATAATGATGATGAGTTTTCCGGAATATTTTTCTAGTGAAGGCATAGACCATCAGTATGTATTATTGTTCCGCGCACTTAATTTAATCTTGTCAGTTCCTGTCTTTTTCTATTGTGGTTCCGAATTTTTCACTTCTGCATGGAAGGGCTTGCAGCAACGGATGCTGAATATTGATGCACCTATTGTTTTGGCATTGCTCATTACCTATTCACGCAGTCTTTATGAGATCTTCACAAACACAGGCAGTGGCTATTTGGACAGCATGAGTGGTATCGTTTTCTTCATGCTGGTAGGCAGGGTTGTACAGGAACGCGCCTACAGGTCTGTTTCTTTTCATCGGGATTATGAAGCATACTTTCCAATTGCGGTCAACATCATCACTACAAATGGAGTTGTAGGTAAAAGCCTCCGTGATCTTAAAGAAGGAGACATGGTTCAATTATACAACGGTGAGATCATTCCGGCAGATGGTATAGTGATTAAAGGCAATGCACAAATAGACTATAGTTTTGTAACAGGAGAAAGCGAACCGGTGGCTGTACCACAAGAACAGCGAGTGTATGCTGGTGGCAGACAGATAGGAGAACAAATAATAATGCGTGTAGCAAAACCTGTTGCAGGAAGTTATTTGACATCTCTTTGGAATCATCATGCCTTTTCAAAAAATAAAATAAAGGAGAATGACGACAACAGCATTCTTCATGTACTAAGTCGTTACTTCACTTATATATTGTTTTCTCTCGCCCTTATAACTGCTGTATACTGGGCTATCAACGATCCATCAAAAATACTGCCGAGCGTATCTGCCATGTTGATTGTTGCCTGCCCTTGCGCATTGTTGCTAGCGGCTACTTATACAAATGGTAATCTGCTGCGCTTACTAAGTGTGAATGGACTTTTTCTCAGGGACGCTTCGGTCATTGAGCAAATAGGAAAAATAGACCATATCGTATTCGATAAAACAGGAACCCTTACTCAAGGCAATAGCGTACAATATTCCGGACCTGAACTTAGTGAGCAGGAAAAAAATCTTTTGTACTCTGCTGTTCTGTCAAGTAGGCATCCATATAGTCAAGCCATTGTAGAATTTCTAGGAACCTGCAAACAAATTCCTCTCGAAAGCTGGCAGGAACTACCAGGTCAAGGCATTGATGCGCATATAGAAGGACATCAGGTAAAAGTAGGGTGAAAAGCTTTTACAGAAGTGCAAGATCCCACGGCGAAATCAGGTATCGTTTATGCTAAAATAGATGAAAAACTATTTGAATTTAGCATCATACCTGCAGTGCGAGAAGGTGTGCCACAGACGTTGACTCATTTACAAAAAAAATACGGCACATCCTTACTTTCGGGAGATAACGACCATCAAAAGACTTTATTTACGCCCTATTTTTCCAATGAAAGAGAGCTATTGTTTCAGCAAAAACCAATCGATAAACTAAACTATATCGA
>CBFGYQ010000263.1:0-3538 GCA_965652995.1 uncultured bacterium | reverse complement strand
AAACTGGAAAGTCCCAAAGCACTTGCGAGATTGAAACCTGAAGGAGCGGCATTTACAATATTTTCTTTTTGACCTAATAACCAACTTGCAAGTCCGGATGCCGATAAATTGTTGTCCTTTACCTGTTTACCTAAAGCTCCTAATATCACCGGAACTATCAACCCTAATAATCCTGATGCTGAACCTTGTTTCACACCAGAGTAATTAGCGATAAGGCTGGATAATGCGCTCCAGCGTTCACCAAATAATTTGCTAATGAGATTCATAACACTTGAAACTCCCGTATTGCTGTTGGCAGCACCTCTTGCAAATAAAGAACCAAGGTTTCCTAAGATGCCACTGCCTTCAGCTTCTACGGCTGCTTTGTGGATAGTGTTAGCACCATCTGTAGTTTCAGATTTACTCAAAAAACCTGCAAGAATAGTAGGAATACCTGCACTCAAAAACTTATCTACACTGCTCTCCGATTCGCCAAATTGGTTGGCTGCATTAGACGTAAAGTCTCGACTGAACATGCTTTTTGCAATATCAACAATGTTTAAAGCCATAATTATGTGTTTTTGGTTTGTGCATATTTTATATAAAAATATTGCCATGATAAATTGTTTGCCAGATAAATGAAAATGTAACTTTATGGAATTGCAGACTTCATGCATCTGTTAATCGACTAAATAAATAGGACTTTTATGAAAAATCTTCCTGCTATACTCATCAGCATTGCTGTTGTAGTTTTTGCATTCTTGATAGGTAATGCTTATAAATTCAAATACAACCAGACAGAGCGTATTTCTGTAACAGGTGGAGCAGAAACCAATTTTGTTGCTGACCTCATTGTATGGAATGCAACTTACTCCCGAAACTCTTCTGTATTACAAGATGCATTCAATCAGTTGAAGGATGATGAACAAAAAGTGCGTGCTTACTTATCTCAGCAAGGATTGTCAGATTCAGAACTCGTGTACTCTTCTGTAAACATTGAGAAACTGTACAACAGTACTTATGATGAAAATGGACGGATTACAGGTACTGTTTTTTCAGGATATCGCCTTTCGCAAACGGTAAAGGTAGAATCGATGAATATCAATAAAGTAGATAAAATATCCAGAGAAATTACTTCGCTGATACAACAGGGAATTGAACTCACTTCTTCGGCACCTAATTACTTCTATACAAAACTCGGTGATTTAAAGATAGACTTGCTTGCCAAAGCATCTTCTGATGGTCAGAAACGTGCCGAAACCATCGCTAAGAATGCCGGACAAAGTTTAGGAAGGTTGAAAAAAGCGAGTATGGGTGTCTTCCAAATTACAGGGCAGAATGAAGATGAATCCTATTCTTACGGTGGCGCATTCAACACAACTAGCATTAAGAAAACGGCGAGCATTACCGTAAAGATGGAATTTGATGTGAAATAGAATACATGTTTCATTTCGATGAAAACATACGAGAAATAGAAACCGTTGTTGCTAATAACGCTATTTCAATTATTAAAGTTTACAAACCGCGCATTTCCCTACCTTTGCCCCTTATTTTTTTACGATGGACCGTAACCAGATCGTAGGGTTTTCGTTATTGGCTGCGTTGCTAGTGGCGTATCTCTTCTACAACAATTATTCGCAAAATGAGTACATGGAGCAGAAAAGAGCTGATTCCATTGCACATGCTAAAGCACACCCCTTACCTAAAGTTGACAGTAGTAAATTAGCAATAACACAAGTAGCTGATACACTCCAAGATTCTTTAAAAAATAATTTGCCCGCTGCATTTCGTGGTACTGCTGAGACAGTGACGTTAGAAAACGAGAAAATCGTCTTAGAGTTTACGACACAAGGAGCTTTCCCCACTAGTGCTTTATTAAAAGAGTACAAGACCTACGAGAAAAAACCACTTTATCTTTTTAATGGTAAGGAAAACAAACTCAGTCTTGCGTTGCCTGTAAATAATAACTCTTCTGCAACTTCAGATCTATTTTATACTTCTACAACAGAAACCAAGCCCAATGGTGATAAGACACTTGCTTTCACCTCTGATTTGGGTAATGGACAATCGGTTGTAATTACTTATTTATTGCCAAAAGACGAGTACATGTTGCAATGCAATATTCACACTACAGGTATGAATATGACCAACGCCAAACTCACTTGGCAAACACAATCATTGCACACAGAACGTGACCTTACGGCCGAACGCCTTAACAGTCAGATTTATTATAAATACGCTGATGGCGATAAAGACTACTATACCATCAAAGAGGGCAATGAACAAATGCAATTGGAAAAGAGCATACAGTGGGTTGGGTTTAGAATGCACTTTTTCAGCACGGCTTTGATAGTGGATAAAGGCAAATTCAGCAATGCAGATATTCGCACAACCGATAAACTGGAGAAAAACTACGTATCACAAAACAAAACAACCATTGATGTATCTCCTGAAAACGGGCAAAGTCTAGATATGAGATGGTACATTGGTCCCAATCACTACAATACACTACGCTCTTATAAAATAGATCTTGACGACATGGTGCCTTTGGGATACGGCATTATGAGCTTTGTGCAATACATCAACAAATGGCTTATCATCCCCATTTTCAATACCCTCAGCAAATTCATTACTAACTATGGTGTTATCATCATGTTGATGACCATCATTATTCGTTTACTTCTCTCTTTCTTTACCTACAAGAGCTATTTATCATCTGCGAAGATGCGCGTGTTAAAACCGGAAATAGATGAGTTACGAGAAAAGCATGGAGATGATCAACAGAAGTTTGGTATGGAGCAAATGAAACTATATCGTAGTGCCGGAGTAAACCCCCTCGGTGGCTGTTTACCTACACTACTCCAGCTTCCAATCCTATTTGCAATGTATTATTTCTTCCCTTCATCCATTGAGTTGAGGCAGGAAAAATTCCTTTGGGCAGATGATCTTTCTACTTATGATAGCATTGCAAGCTGGACTACTAATATTCCGGTGATAAGTTCTGTCTTTGGCAATCATGTCAGTTTATTCACTATTTTGATGACTGCCTCAAGTTTGTTTCTTGCGCTCTACAACCGCAATATGACCCCGCAAGACCCCAACAATCCCATGATGAAATGGATGCCTTATGTGTTTCCATTTTTGTTGATAGGGGTTTTTAATAAAATGGCAGCTGCGTTGACCTTTTATTATTTCTTCTCAAACATGATAAGCATTGCACAACAGTTTATCATTCAGAAATATATAATCAACGAAAAAAAGATACATGCGCAAATACAGGAAAAGAAAAACAAGCCTGCAACACCTTCTAAATGGCAAGCACGCATAGAAGAGATGCAAAAAAATCAGGTGGAACGTATGAAAAATCAACAATCTGCAAAACCTAAAAAATAATTTTTCATACCTTGGCACAGTATTTTTAAAGTAGTTGTGTAGAATAATAATTCAGAGAAAATATTTATTGTTTTCGTTTCAATAGGGGTAAATGGTTCACTTGTTTTCGTACAAAAAGGACCTGAAATGAAAAAGCCTTACAATCTTGTAAGGCTTTGTTTTTTAT
>CBFGYQ010000262.1:0-3553 GCA_965652995.1 uncultured bacterium | reverse complement strand
AATGCGGCTTTTTTTGTGAATGCCGCTATATTGATCCTGGCAGCTTCTGTTTTTTACACTTCAGGTAATCAAAACGTAGCTGCATTTAAAGATGCGCATCAGTTGCTAGAACCTTTGTTGGGGAATAAATGGGCATCACATCTATTCGCCATTGCACTTATCGCAGCGGGACAAAGCTCTACAGTTACAGGCACTCTTGCAGGACAAATAGTGATGGAAGGTTATCTGCGTTTACGAATCAATCCATGGTTACGAAGACTACTCACTCGTTTATTAGCAATTGTTCCGGCGGTATTGGTCATAATGATAATGGGAGAAGAAATGGTGGACAGCATGCTTGTATTCAGTCAGGTATTGTTGAGTATGCAATTGGCTTTTGCAATCATTCCTCTGATACATTTTGTAAGCGACAGAGACAAGATGAAAGATTTTACCATCAAGCCTTTAACGAAAACAGTTGCCTGGATCATCGCATCCGTTATAGTAGCCCTTAATCTGAAGTTGGTTTATGAAAGTGCAGAAGAAGGATTACAAGCGACGAATTTTTGGTGGGTGAAAGCACTGATAATTGCAGGAGAAATCGGGTTGATCGTGTTGCTTCTCATTACCATCATCTATCCATTTTTATTGAAAAAGAAAACGGCAAATGTGAATATACACGAAGACATACAATCAGGTAGCGACCTCCTACAAACGCCGAAACCATTTAAGCGAATAGCCATTGCGCTTGATTATAGCGATAAGGACAAAATAGCCTTGAGTTATGCAATGAAGTTCGCAGAAAAAGACACTAAATTGATTTTGATACATATTGTTGAAAGTGCCTCTGCTAAAATCATTGGTAGCGAAACAGACGATCTGGAAACTCGCCGAGACAAAGAAGGGCTTGAAAAATATGCGCTACTCGTAAATGAAAAAGGTTATGAAACCGAAATACATTTAGGTTATAGAAATCGCTCTACAGCTATCGCCAATATTGTAAAAGAACAACAAGCAGACTTATTGATATTAGGCAGCCACGGTCATAAAGGATTGAAAGATCTGGTACATGGCGAGACCATTAATAAAGTAAGACATTTGATAGAAGTACCTGTGTTTGTGGCGAGGTAAAACTTTTTAGAACTTAGTTTCCATTAATAGAAACCAAACCTGTTTTTACTGCATAGATCACTAAACCGGAGCGAGTTGTAATATTCAACTTGGAAAAAAGATTGTCTCTGTAACCATCAATAGTTCTTGGACTTTTAAACATTTTCTCCGCGATCTCCTTATAGGTAAGTTCTGTGCAACTCAGTTTTAAGAATTGAATTTCGTTTTCGTTGAGTTCAGTGGAATTGTCTATGCTACGAAACACTTTTCCTCTCACTATATCTGATTGATAAAAACCTGTTTCATAAATTTCTATCAGGGCTTTTTTCAACTCTTCAGGGTTAGAGTCTTTAAGCATATATCCAGATGCACCATTTCTTATCATTCTGATAATGTTCTGTTCATTGTCATACATGGAAAGTGCGAGTACTCTAATGTCTGGATAATTGGTGGCTATCCCTTTGGCTGTATCGTAGCCATTCAATTCAGGCATATTAATGTCGAGGATACAAATGTCGGGCAATGATTTCACCTCACTTAATTTATCGATCATTTGTTTACCATTGTCAACATCAAAGAGTACTTCAAACTCAGGCATGGAATCAATTACCACAGCAAGCGATTTACGCAACATAGCATGATCGTCAGCCAAGGCAACTTTTATTTTTTGCTCAGTCATTTTGGTCGGAATTGATGGTGAAGCTGATTGCGGTTCCATGTTGTGGGGCTGATTGAATTGACAAAATACTGTTCAACAAAGTTGCGCGATTTTTCATATTATTAACGCCAAGTCCTTTCTGACTTAATGAGTCTGTGGCATCAAACCCTAATCCGTCATCCATTACTGTTACCGATAATTTATCCGGCATGTAATTGAGCGTTACTTCAATGGTCTCCGCTTTCGCATGCTTTACTGCATTGTTGATAGCTTCCTGTATTATGCGAAAAACAAGTAGTTCTTTCTCTGCACTCATTGTATAAACATTGCCAACCACAGTCAGAAAAGCATTTATTGTTCTGGAACCTTTTATATAATTGACCTCTTTTTCTACAGCTTCATATAGTCCATTTCTACTAACATATCCCCCATTCAAATTGTGACTGATGTTTCGCAGATCGCTGATGGCTTTGCTGAGAACTTCTGTTGTAGTCTGTATAAGCGAATGCTGTGAAGTATTTGATAAGTCTTGATTTAATGAATACAACTGCAACTTTACTGTGCTTAAAGCCTGACCAACGTTATCGTGTATCTCTTCCGATAAATACTTAAACGCTTGCTCTTGCACTTCGAGTCGGGATTGTAGCAATTGTGATTGATATTGATGTTCCAGATTCATTTTTTCGGTGAGATGGTGTTGTTGTTTGCGTTTGTAATAGATGAGAAAAAGGATTAAGGAAAATGTAAAGACAAGTATTATTATTGTACCTGCGACAAAGTAAAGAAGTACCTGATTCTCATTCATGCGTACTTTATTTGGTCATAAAAACTAAAAATGGATAACATACTAAAATAGACAAGAATATTAAGGATAAGGTGATACTGCTTTATGCTCTCTGCATTCCACCCTTGTTTAATCAAATAGATACCCATCCCCCAAAAAAGAAAAGAACCACTCCAAAGCAGGAGTTGGGTGCAAACAAATAAGAAAGAGGTATTTCTAAGTATCTGCACTTCAGTCTCGCTTTTAAGAAAATTGAATAGTGTGTACAGAGACATTATTATAATACAGAAAGACTCTAAAAGTAAAAAGTTGGTATTTAGATGATCATGAGAATTTCGACTAATATTGATGAGACCTATTAGCAGCCATATAGCTGTTGTTACAATTATCCATAACCGTTTACTTTTCATCTTGTTTACTTCAATAAAAAACAACGTGGTAAGCACTATCTCTCCAATACTGAACCAATAATGTACAGGTGCTACAGAAATTCTCCTCTCATTCAGCACATAACAAATAACCTCTGTGGCTAAAGAAAGTACTAACAATATTGCCAACAGTTTTTCAGCATAAGAAATTTTCCTCCATTGCCATAAAGCAGCTACAGAGGAAAAGAAAATAACGACAAGGAAAAATTTTTGCATTAGGACTAGTGGCTGTGATCTGAGATTACATCATCATTCATTATTTTTTCATGTACTTTAATATTTCCATCTATGCACTTTGGACATGGTATTGTATGTTCTAGAACTTTTGCATTCCCATCTGAATCATAACTATAAACATGTTCTCCAATAGACTTACCTGCATTGTCAGTTACGACATCAACGGCACTAATAATAATGGTAGTACTATCCGGTCTTGCAGCATTCGTAGTACCTAAAAACACATGCAAGTACTTAATTTCTTCTCTATTGATTTCAGTACCATTCGCTGACGTTCTCAAATTATTTAAGTAAGCGTCCAGTATATCAAGCTTTATCAGAAAAGACTTTTTAGTAAGGGGTGCGCCGTTAGGCAAA
>CBFGYQ010000261.1:0-3554 GCA_965652995.1 uncultured bacterium | reverse complement strand
TTCCGTAGCTCCAAAACCATACTGTCCTATCCATTCGTTCTTAAAGCTTTTTATCTCCGGTATTTGCTTTAGGATTTTATGAACTTCCTCTTTCAGTCTTCCTTTCCCCAGTCCGTGAATTACAATCATCCGCTCTTGCCGATGCATAATGGCAAGCGATAAATAGCGTTGTAAAGTATTGAGTTGGATAGAGATGATTTCGGCGTTAGATAAATTAGAATAATCATTGGTTAATTGTTCTATATGCAAATCCAATTCGTAGCGAGGTAGTTCCTGTAACGTAAATCCTTTTGAAGATTGCGTCTTAATAGTAGGTAATGAAAATGATGATCTTCCGGTTTTCTCTTCTTTTGGTTTAATTATGAAATCTTCTACCAATAGATAATTGAATGTGGGTTCATTTTTTTCAAGCCCGTTTTGAATATGCTCGAATAGTTTTTGAGGTTTGATTTTCAGAATACCTTCTTCAGTTTTTAATTTCTCATCTTTAGAGTCTTTCAAACTCCAATGAAAGCGAGGAACATCATTCATGTCCTCATACTTTATGTTGTGCAAATAGATGTCAGCAAAGGGATGCAGCGATCCATTAAAACTAAACGCTGCTTTATGAAAGATCTTCACTTCATAATTTATATTGATTGTGTGGGGTGTTTCATTGAGTAAATAAATTTTTAAATAATCTACTACATCTTCAAAAAGTTCTGTTTTAAAAACTGGTAAGAAAGACAAATAAATTCCTTGTGAGAGTCGTTGTGGTTTTAATTTGTTTTTTTCAATAGGTAATTGTTCAGGAACAACAGTTTTCTTTTGTTCTTTTCTCTTTTCTGTAAACCATTTCAAATAGGGATGGTCGATGTCATCTTTATGAACAGGAAAAATAGTCCCGTTCACTTCCACTTCAAACATATCCTTGCTGATAATGCCGATCACGACACCTTCTTCATCGGTTTGTTTCAATAATATTTTATCACCAATTGAGAACTTCATGAACCTATTTGTGCATTAAGAAAGTCAACCATTTTTCGTACAGCTTTTCCACGATGACTCAATTCATTTTTTACATTTAATGGCAACATTCCAAAACTTTCTTCATATCCTGTTGGGATAAATAATGGATCGTAACCAAAACCTTTTGCACCCATTGGTTCTTTCGCAATTCGTCCTTCACAAATGCCATCAAAAAAATAAGTACTTCCTTCCCAAAGCAAGCAAATAACACATTTGTAAAACGCACTTCTATCCGTTACTAATTCCAATTCTTTCAACAAACGATCATTGTTTTTTTTATCGCTTCGCGGAATGCCTCCATAATAGGCACTTTGTACACCGGGTTCATTATGCAATGCCGGAACGCATAACCCGCTATCATCAGCAAAGACATTCTTGCCACAGAAATCGAAAATGGTTTTTGATTTAGTAAGAGCATTTTCCTCGAAAGTGTGAAAAGGTTCTTCTATTTCGTCTTTGAAACCAATGTCTTCGAGAGCAAAGAGTTCTATGTTGTTGCCAATGATGGATTTTATCTCCGTTATTTTCCCTGGATTATTAGAGGCTATGACCAATTCTTTCATTATGCACAAAGCTAACGAAGAGCGTCAAACATTGTCTTGTGCTTTTTCGATGACGGGAGCAACTTTATCTGCTGCTTTTTTTCGCAACATATTGAATAATTTTGATGGCTTTTGCAGGTTGTTTGTATTCCAGCCAACTAATCATTTTTATTATTCCTGAAAAGATATTCCCTCTGGGATTTGCCAAACGATATCCTAAATTGTAAATTGCTTTGTCTCGAGTGTTTATACAATCATCATGAGCCGTTCCGGTTTTTCCTGATAGTTCACAAGCAAACTGCCACGCACCTTCACGAGCTGTGACGATACTGAACTGTGTTAGCTTTTCATCGAATGATTTTCCGAAGTTGTCTAACAAAAACAACAGTGGAGATACTTTTAATAATTCATCTTGCACCAAATCTATCATAGATGCCAACACAGCGTTGATGGTGTTATAATCTTTCCGAATTTCATACAATGAATAACCTTGCATGGTGCGAGCGGTAGCAAGACCCAGATCTAAATTGATATGTGCATTGATGCCCAATAAAAGATGTTGCATGATAACACCTTTGTTCTTTGCTGTATCAAAAGCGATTTTCCAAGATGAGGAAGGTTTTTGTTTGTTTTGATATTGATGCCATGCTTCTATATAAAGATTGGCAAATAACACATCCAACCGTTCCATTCTATTGTTATCATCAAATTCACTATTTACAATTCCATCTCTTACACGACAAGTGACACGATGATAAAGAGCTGCAAAATATCCCAAGCGACTATTGCGCTCAATACACTGGCGAAGAATGTATTCCAGTTGTACAATTACTTCTTCGATGGATGTTGCAGAAGTCATAACATAATTTGCACAATCAAGATAGTTATATATGGAGAATTATCAAATAAGTCGTTTAAAGTAGTAGTAAAAAAAAGCGACCGATATTTCTATCAATCGCTTTATGTATTTGTTCAGTAGTGAAATATAGTACAAGAGTGCGACGCAACGAATGCTTAATAGTAGTTATTAAGTTAAGTGCAAACTAATTCTACTATATTTTCCAACCTTTGTTCTTAAATCTATCGCTCACAACCAACTCTTTACTTCCTGCTGTATAAGTATAGAAACCTTCGCCTGATTTCACACCGTAGAAACCTGCCTGTACCATATTAGCAAGTAGGGTAGCAGGTGCATATTTTTGATTGCCAAAGCCCATGTGCAATACATTCATGATGCTGTAGCAAGTATCTAGTCCGATAAAGTCAGCAAGTTGCAATGGACCCATAGGGTGCGCCATACCAAGTTTCATAATAGTATCAATTTCTTCAACACCGGCAACACCTTCTTGCAATGAAAGAATGGCTTCGTTGATCATTGGCATTAAGATACGGTTGCTGATAAAGCCCGGATAATCATTAACGATACAAGGAACTTTGCCGATGTATTGCGTCAAGGCATAGATAGTGTTAGTAACGTCAGCATCTGTAGCATACCCGTTGATGATCTCTACCAATTTCATCACAGGTACCGGATTCATGAAGTGCATACCTATCACTTTACCCGGACGCTTAGTAAATGAAGCGATACGTGTGATAGAAATAGAAGAAGTATTGACGCAAACACTACTCAAATGTTGGAAAAAGTAAAAACAATCGCCGTTATCGGCTCTGGAACCATGGGAAATGGTATCTGCCACGTATTCGCACAAAGCGGTTTTGCTGTGCACATGATGGACATCAACCAAGCTGCTATGGATAAAGCACTTGCTACCATCGGCAAAAACATGGATCGTCAGATAACCAAAGGCACTCTTACTGAAGGAGCAAAACAGGACGCTCTTGGTAAAATAAAAACCTACACCGATATGGCTGAAGCTGTGAAGGACGCCGACATCGTTGTAGAAGCTGCCACAGAAAACATCGACCTTAAAGTTAAGATCTTCCAACAGCTGGACGAACTTTGCCGATGTATTGCGTCAAGGCATAGATAGTGTTAGTAACGTC
>CBFGYQ010000260.1:0-3556 GCA_965652995.1 uncultured bacterium | reverse complement strand
CCACCTCCACCAAAGTTGCTACCACCACTTCTTGATGGTGCAGAATAGCTAGGCGTGCTGCGCATGGGTTCGCTTCTTTGGTAACTTTGTTGTTGTCTTGGTGCTTCATATCTACGAGTAGGTTGTTCGTAGCTACGGCTAGGTCTGTCTTGTTGAATTCTTACAGGTTGTGAAGAGAAGTTTCTATCTCTTACAGTATTTCTTTCAGGCACACTATTGATGTTTCTGCCTCTAGTCCCACGAATATTATCATTGTTACGGACATTGTTGTCTATAGAATTTTCTTCTCTGGTAAAAACTCTACGATTGGGATTTTCTGATACACCACGTTCTCTTACACCACCTCTTTCAGTTGCATTGTCATTTGTGCGAAGTCTTTCAGTTGTACCTCTTTGTTCAATAACAGAGTTGTTGTTGTAATTGGCTCCGCGTGTTCCATTTCGTAAACTTGTGCGTCTAGTGCCTAAATTATTATGCACTACAGAGTTGGGAACATAAGAGTTTCTTGGACCATAACTTTGGCGCGTTCCATAATTATAATTGTTTCCATAATTGTTGTACATACCTGAATAGTAGCCATTCCAGTAACCGCTGTAATAGTTGTTGCAATAAGCGTTTCCGTAATATGGATAATAGTAGTAACTGTTATACATCGGATATCCGTACCAATTATACCAACTCCAATAAGAGTTCCAGTATGGTCCGCTCCCGAAACTCATTGAGAATCCGGGGCGATTCCATGCACTCCAGCCCCAGTAAGGATCGTACCAGTATGGGTCGTATCCATAAGGATTATAAAATGTGTTGTAATAGCCCATTCCGTAAAAAGGATAATTGAAACGGCGAATATTTGTAGCATAATAATAATCATTGTCGCTATCGTAATCATTGTAGTTTTCGCCATCACTTTCATAGCTGCGATTATAACTACGGTAATTACCATTCTCATCATATTCATTTTGCGAAGCAGAATAGTCATAATTTTCCTCATCGGCAGCACGTCGTCTAGCTTCTTCGGCAGCACGTTTTTTCTCTTCTTTTTTTTGCTTTTCGATATCGGAACTGTTGTAATAAATATCGTCTTGAGCATGAACTGTAAAGCCCAACCCTATTAGCAAAAAACACAGACTGAACAACCGTTTCATATTGGTTTGGTTTTAATTGTTTTAAACTTGTTGAAATTACTACTTTTGCGGCATTCTGCCAATCAGAATTACATCGAAAACTGTGCCAAATTTATGAGCATTTTAACATCAAAAGATACCGACTACGCGCAATGGTATAATGACCTTATTTTGAAAAGCGGACTTGCCGAAAATTCAGCCGTTCGAGGTTGTATGGTCATCAAACCTTATGGTTTTGCACTTTGGGAAAATATGCGTGATGAACTCGATAGACGCTTTAAAGCAACCGGTCATCAGAACGCTTATTTCCCGATTTTCATACCTAAGAGTTTTTTAAGTAAAGAAGCCGCGCATGTTGAAGGTTTTGCGAAGGAATGTGCTGTCGTAACGCATTATCGTTTGAAGAATGACCCCGATGGTAAAGGAGTAATTGTTGACCCCGAAGCAAAATTAGAAGAAGAACTCATTGTGCGTCCGACTTCGGAAACGATCATTTGGAATACCTACAAAAACTGGATTCAATCTTACAGAGACCTCCCAATATTAGTGAATCAATGGGCGAATGTCGTTCGTTGGGAAATGCGCACGCGATTGTTTTTGCGCACTGCAGAATTTTTATGGCAAGAAGGTCACACGGCACACGCTACTAAGGAAGAAGCTATTGAAGAAACAGAGCAAATGCTGGATGTGTATGCAAGTTTCTGTGAAGAATATATGGCGCTACCTGTAATCAAAGGAGTGAAAACAGCTAATGAACGTTTTGCAGGTGCGGAAGAAACGTATTGCATAGAAGCTATGATGCAAGATGGAAAAGCGTTGCAGGCAGGCACTTCACACTTTCTAGGTCAAAATTTTGCAAAAGCATTTGATGTGAAGTTTGCTGACAAGAATAACAATATGGAATATGTATGGGCTACTTCTTGGGGTGTTTCTACGCGATTGATAGGTGGATTGGTAATGGCGCATAGCGATGATGCAGGTTTGGTGTTGCCACCTAAAATTGCTCCACTTCATGTTGTAATAGTTCCTATTTACAATAAAGATGCTGCGGCTAAAGAACGTATAGATGCGAAGGCAAAAGAGTTGATGAAAGAATTGCAGGCAAAAGACATTCGCGTTAAATATGATAATGATGATACCGCTCGCCCGGGATGGAAGTTTGCAGAATATGAATTGAAAGGTGTGCCGGTGAGAGTTGCATTGGGTGCCAGAGATTTGGAAAATAATGTAGCAGAAGTGGCTCGCCGAGATACCAAAGAAAAGATAAGCTATTCTTTAGATGGTCTTACTGATAACTTAGTAAACCTGCTTGACGACATTCAGCAAAGCATGTACAATAAAGCACTGAGGTATCGCGACGAACATTTTACCGAGGTGAATAATTGGGAAGAGTTTCAAAATGTGTTGAAAAATAAAGGTGGTTTCATATCAGCACATTGGGACGGCACACCCGAAACAGAAGAGAAGATAAAAGAATTAACGAAAGCTACTATTCGGTGTATTCCTTTAGGCAATAAAAAAGAAGCCGGCGTTTGTGTTTTTAGTGGAAAACCTTCAGAGCAAAGAGTATTGTTTGCGATGGCGTATTAAATGAAGCAATTTATGAAGGCGTATATATCATTTTTTCTTTTCTTGTCCATCCTTTTTCAGTTTGGTAATCTATCAGTAGAAGCTCAGACTCCAAAACAAAAAAAATTAGATTGTTATGTAGGGCTGGGAGCCGGACTTGATTATGGTGGTGTGGGTACCAAAACCGAATTTTTACCAGCTAAATTTTTAGGTGTATTTCTTGGCATAGGCTATAATTTAGTAGGCTTGGCTGCTAATGCTGGATTGTCATTTAAAATAATGCCCAAAAGAGACATAACTCCTGTAGTACTAGCAATGTATGGCTATAATGGAGCCATCAGAAGTAAAATTATGACTATAAACGGGCCGTCTGTTTTTAGAAAAACTTATAAAGGATTAACATTCGGTGTAGGTTCGGAGTTCGACATTGGGAAGTCTCTAAAAAACAAAATATCCGTGATAATATTAGGGCCTATTAGAGATCGAGAATATTATGAAGATATGCAGAATTATGTCCCTTTAACCTTATCTGTAGGTTTTAATTGGGGTTTTTAGCTTTTTAAATTTTGCATAATATAAAATAGCTACTTACACATACATCCATTCTCATTTTCTTACTTTTGCCATCCCCAAAAATGAAATTTAAATAATGATCACCCTTACCGCCAAAAAGCTTGATCTTGCTGCTTTTGAAAAGATAGTGCTGCAAAAAGAAAGATTGCAACTTGATGATGCTACCATTCAAAATGTAGTGGGCAGTTTCGACTTTCTTAATAATTTCTCTAATGATAAATTGATCTACGGCATCAATACCGGCTTTGGGCCCATGGCTCAGTACCGCATAGATGATGCTGATAGAAAAG
>CBFGYQ010000259.1:0-3559 GCA_965652995.1 uncultured bacterium | reverse complement strand
TGGCTAAAGAATGTAATAATGCTCCGGTGATTCCGGCAGATGCCACCTCCACCGAAGATCTAGAAGCATTAACCGACAAAGCCATGGAGCATTTTGGAGGACAATTCGATTTTATTCTACATTCCATAGGCATGTCACCCAATGTGCGTAAAGGCATTGAATATACCAATACCAACTATGATAATTTCTTGAAAACATTAGACATATCAGCTCTTTCCCTACATAAAGTTTTACAGACTGCTATGAAGAAAGATGCGTTGAAAGAATGGTCTTCGGTTGTTGCACTTACTTACATAGCAGCACAGCGTACTTTCCCAGGTTACAACGATATGGCAGAAGCAAAAGCTTTGATGGAAAGTATTGCTCGTAGTTTTGGTTATCATTACGGATTCAAGAAGAAAGTGCGTGTCAATACCGTTTCACAATCACCAACTATAACTACTGCAGGTAGTGGTGTTTCAGGTTTCGATGCATTCTTTCATTATGCCGATAAAATGTCTCCGTTAGGAAATGCGAGTTCTGAAGATTGCGCCAATTTTGTAGTGAGTTTATTTAGTGATTATACCAAGATGGTGACCATGCAAAATCTTTTTCACGATGGAGGTTTCTCATTCACCGGTGTAAGCCAAGGATTGATAGAAGATATGCGAAACGTTTTTTCTCCGGAGAACTAACAATAAACAATTCTGACTTTCGTTTTTAGTACATGAGATATTTACTATCTGCTTTATCACTGCTACTTTCACTCACTTCCATTGCACAGGTAACGGGAGGTCGTTTTGCGATGCAGTTTTTGCAAATGCCCAACTCGCCGCATATTTCTGCATTAGGAGGCATTAATGTTTCGCATCCTGATCAGGATATTTCTTTCGCATTACAGAATCCGGCATTGATACGTCCTTCGCTTCACAATCAAATTGGACTGAATTACAATAGTTACTATGCCGGCATTAATGTAATGAATCTAAATTACGGATATCATGCTCCGAAGGTCAATACTTCATTTGCATTAGGTGTACAATATTTGAATTATGGAGATTTTGTGAAGACAGACAATCTTGGTAATCAAACAGGAAATTTTAGGGCAAATGATTATGCAATCACTCTTGGTGCCTCTCGTGAATACAAAGAACGTTGGCGATATGGTGCTGCGTTAAAATTCGCACACTCTGCATTGGATGAAAAAACAGCGTCAGCAGTGTTGGCAGACATTGGAATAAACTATGTTGATACAGCTAATTTGATAACCTTCGGTGCAGTAGCTAAGAATGTCGGTTTCATGGCAAAACGCTACAATCCTAATAACTCCGCAGAGCCTCTACCCTTCGATTTGCAATTGGGTATCTCTAAACGTTTTAAACATATTCCTCTCCGTTTGATGGCTACTGTGCATCACCTTTACGAATGGGATATTCGCTACAACAATCCTGAAGATATAGAAACAACAAGCCTCTTTGGTGCGGCTGATACCAACGCTAAACAGAAATCTTATTTTGCCGATAAACTCTTCCGTCATTTTATTTTTGATGCAGAACTTACTCTTGCAAAACGACTTACCATTATCGTTGGCTACAATCATTTAAGAAGAAGCGAATTAGGATTGAGCGAAAGAAAAGCGATGGCAGGTTTCTCTTTCGGTGCTTCTATTTGGTTGAACAAATTTCAAATACACTATGCACGTTCTTACTATCACATCGCCGGAGCGTACAATGAGTTTGGTTTTAATTTCGCATTGAATAAATTATTTAATGCCGGAAAAGGTGGTGAGCGCATAGGCTGGAATGCCAATTACGGTGGATGGTAATTATCTAATCAGTTTTTTATCTTCCATTTTTTCGCAATATCCATAGCCGCTTCCAACATGTACGGTTGCCAATGCTCTACATCCCAATCAGTTTTTGATAACGACGATTTAGATAATGATTTTTGAGCTTCGGTAATGTCAATTGCGTTTTCCAAAATATCAGACAATTCTATTTGTTGTTTGTGTAATAGATCATCCGATATTGGATCATCAGGAAGAATGTGTTTGATTGGGAGAAATTCTTCCATGTTCTTTTTAGAATTATTTGTTGTGGCAACAATGTTTTCCATCCTAAAAAAGTCATCATAAAACTGTCGCTTACTTTCTGTAGATTTCAAACCAGTTCCTAATTGCTCCAACACTACATATTTCACATTCGGACATTTAGATAATGTCAGTTTCAGCAATTCAAAAACTTCTTTAGGTACTTTATCGTCATGTGTATCTCGTCGTATTTTTTTTTCTGGAGCAAAGTCATGACTCTCCCAACTACCGCCGGAGATGTGTATTTCACGGACTTTTTCTAAAGGATATAAATTAATCAACACCTCAAATTCCAAGGAAAAATTATGAAGCTGACAGTAAAGATTGTGCAGGTCTAAGATGATAAATCCATTGACAGGAGTGATTAGTTTTTCTAAAAATTCTCCATGTCTTTTTACATCTTCAAGGCTGTAGGAAAATGCCAGATTTTCTAAACCTACAGGAGCGTTACAAGCATTTTGTATTCGTTTAAGTCTATCCTGACCTATTTCTAAAGTAGCTTTATTGTATGGGATATTGAGTGGTGCACCATGGTGAAAATCTTTTCCGGTCATAAATCCGAAATGCTCTGTTACATGGTCAAAATGAAATCTTTTGGATGTTGTTTTAAGATGATCTAACCATAATGTTTGTTCCTGTTTCCATCTTCCCGAGAAAAGTGAAAAGAAAACGCCATGTGCTATTAATCTTTTTTCATTCCCATAAACATTCAATAATTCATAAAACCAATCAGGGATATTTTTTCTTTTGTAAAGCGCATCAAACGACCATTCTATTGCTTCGACTTTACTTTCTGCAAAAAGCGGATAACATGCCGAGAGTATATCAGCATCCAAGTTACAAGCAACAGAAGAGTATGGCTTAGACAACATTTACTTAACCCATTCCGCATGCAGGACAATCATAAGGCGGATTATTGTATTTGTTTGGCAATGTATCGTCCTTTTCCTTTTGTTCAGAAGGGATCACTGTCTTTTCATCTTTCTTGTTGCATGAGGAAATTTCTACTGCTATTCCTAGAAGCAATGCGCTGAGTAATGCGTTTGAAAGTTTCATAATAAAATTGATTTGCTTTAGATAATGACGACGTGCATTTATTAATTGTTGGATGAATAAGGTCATATAATTGTCTTTTATTTCGCACGATCCATTTGGAATTTGCCTTACAGAATTTGAAATTTGATACATGCTCCAACCCAATCCTCTTTTTGATAATCTAGAATTACTTGCCCGACAAGCTGTTGAAGGATACATTATCGGCTTACATAAAAGTCCTTTTCATGGTTTTTCTGTAGAGTTTGCAGAGCATCGTTTATATAACCAGGGAGATGCGTTAAGACATGTTGATTGGCGGGTCTTCGGGCGGACAGACAAACTGTTTGTAAAACGTTTTGAAGAGGAAACCAATCTGCGTTGCTGTCTTGCCATAGACACTTCTTCATCTATGCTTTTTCCTAAAGATGGGGGCAAGCAAAGCAAATTAGAATACGC
>CBFGYQ010000258.1:0-3569 GCA_965652995.1 uncultured bacterium | reverse complement strand
TACCGAATGGCATCATCATCGTCAATACCGGCATCATCGAAAAAATGGAAACACCTTCCGAACTACTTGCTGTTTTAGGACATGAAATGACACATGTAAGCGAACGGCATAGTGTGCGCATGATGACGAAAAACTTAGCAAGTTTGTTGATGATCAGCATCATCTTTAGTGATATAAACGGCATTGCACAAATATTGATCGATAACACACAGCAGTTACAATCACTATCCTATTCCAGACAATATGAAGAGAGTGCAGATAAAGGAAGCTTTGAACTACTGAAGAAGGCACGCATTTCACCACAGGGATTGATAGACCTTTTTGAAACATTAGAAAAAGAAACAAAAGGCACTTCTATAGTTCCTGAGTTTTTACAAACGCACCCACTTTCAAATAACAGAGTAAAATCTGCAAAAGAATTGATCAAAAAATATCCTTACCAAGTTGATAGCAACTCGGCTGAAATTGATGCGAAGTTTCGACAACTTAAAAAGGAAATAGAGTAACAAAAAATCATTTCATACAAAAAAAACAGAGAATACAACTAAACAAAGTCTCTTTGTGTCCTTGCGTGAAAACTCCTAAAACATCGCCACCTTTTCACTCACCAACTTCTTCACTTCGCTCATAGCTATTCTTTCTTGTGTCATACTATCTCTGTGGCGAATAGTAACCGTTCCATCATCTTTGGTTTGGTGATCTATGGTAACACAGAAAGGCGTACCAATCGCATCCTGACGACGATAGCGTTTACCAATAGTATCTTTCTCTTCATAAAAACATTTGAAATGTGGCATGCACTCTTTCATTAACTCACGAGCCAACTCCGGTAATCCATCTTTTTTGGTAAGTGGTAGTACAGCTAATTTTATCGGCGCCAACATCGGCGGGAAACTCAACACCACGCGGCTGTCTTTTTTCTCTTCTGTACTCAAGTCTTCTTCTTTGTACGCTTCACTCAAGATCATCATCACCGTTCTGTCGAGACCAATAGAAGTTTCTATGACATAAGGAATGTAATGTTTGTTTTCTTCTGTATCGAAATAAGTAAGTTTCTTACCACTAAGGTTTTGATGTTGAGAAAGATCGAAGTCCGTACGGCTATGAATGCCTTCAACTTCTTTGAATCCGATCGGGAAGTTGTATTCAATATCGCAGGCAGCATCTGCATAGTGCGCGAGCTTTACATGGTCATGGTATTTATATTGTTCTTGCGAAATACCTAAACTCAAATGCCATTTCATGCGAGTTTCTTTCCAGTATTCATACCATTCTTTTTGAGTACCGGGTTTTATAAAAAACTGCATTTCCATTTGCTCAAATTCCCTCATTCTAAAAATGAACTGACGCGCTACAATCTCATTTCTAAAAGCCTTGCCTACTTGCGCTATACCAAACGGAATTTTCATGCGTCCGGTTTTTTGCACATTCAGAAAATTCACGAAAATGCCTTGTGCAGTTTCCGGTCTTAAGTAAACAATATTATCTTCAGGGTTATCAGAAGCTACTGCGCCGAACTCTGTAGAGAACATGAGATTGAATTGGCGAACATCTGTCCAGTTGCATGTACCACTTACTCCACATTTTATTTTATTGTCTTCGATTAGTTTTTTCAATCCCGAAAAATCATCTGCAGCAAGCAAAGCATCCATATCAGCAAGAACCTTTGTCTTCGTTGCTTCGTCAAGCGTTTCTACAAAACCCTCTATCAAATGATCTACACGATAGCGTTTTTTACTGTCCTTATTATCGATCATCGGATCGCTGAAATTATCAACGTGTCCGCTTGCCTTCCAAACTTTAGGATGCATAAAAATGGCTGCATCTATCCCTACAATATTTTCGTGCATTTGCGTCATGCTACGCCACCAATATTCACGAATGTTTTTCTTTAGCTCCGTACCATATTGACCATAGTCATACACAGCACTCAAGCCATCATATATTTCACTGCTTTGAAAAATAAAACCGTATTCCTTACAATGCGAAATGATATTCTGCAGGGTATTCTCGTTTTCCATAAGGCGGCAAAAATAATAGTTATCAACTATACAAAATGAGGTTATCTATATGTTTCATTCAATTTATGGACGCAGACAACACTGTTAATACAATGTGAATAAACTCTGTGTTAGTTATACAGCTATCAATTTATGGTATGCTATTTTCCCTACATTTGGCAAAACAGTTTTGCTATGTACGAAGATGATTTTTTTGATGATGAAGCTGGTTCCATACAAGATTTGTTGCAACGATACGAAGCTGTAAAAAATGGAGAAGCCGCTTTTGTAATGGATGAAGAAGAGTTTGAAAGGGTGATTGAATACTATTTTCAAGGCAGTAATGAGGAACAAGCACTACTTGCTTGCGAAATCGCTGCCACGTATTATCCTTTTTCTGCAGAGATACTTTTATTAAAGTCAGAGATACTCACACAATCCCAAAAATTTGGACAAGCACTAAAAGTATTAGATGAAGTAGATCAACTTGACCAAAATAATTTAGACGCCGTTCTCC
The DNA here is from genome assembly GCA_965652995.1 of uncultured bacterium. Taxonomy (GTDB): domain Bacteria; phylum Bacteroidota; class Bacteroidia; order Chitinophagales; family Chitinophagaceae; genus JAFIGV01. The sequence continues at coordinate 1,052 of CBFGYQ010000258.1, read as the reverse complement.
TTCGGTCGGATATTTTTTTAAGTCAATACAAATACGATCAGGCTGCAGCACTGCTTGAATCAAAATCTTTTGATTTTTCAGGTAAAGACAAAACCGAACTTTTGTTGGAACTGGCAGATGTGTATGATGAAGCAGAAGATTTCGAAGCTGTATTTGATACACTTAAGCGAGTTATAAAAATAGATCGACGCAGCGAAGAAGCTTTACAAAAGCTTTGCTTCTGGGCAGACTTCACCGGGCGAAACGAAGAGAGTATTGAGATACATACCAAAGTGACAGATGAAGATCCTTACAATGCTTTAGCATGGTTCAATCTTGGCTCTGCTTATCAAAGTGAAAAACTTTACGAAAAAGCGATAGATGCTTACGAGTTTTGTGTAGCTATAGATGATAAATTCGAATTTGCTTATCGGAATATGGCTGATGCCTACATGCGTTTGAAATGGTTTGATAGTGCATTAGAGGTTTTGGAAAAACATTTGGAAATTTCTAAGCCAGAAGATGTAATTTATGAAGCAATGGGTTTCTGCTATGAGAAACAAAGAAACTATCCTAAAGCAAGACATTATTATCGTCAGGCATCGCAATTAAGTCCTGAAGATGATGGCATATTTTACAAGATAGGAGAGACTTACACTCGGGAAAAGCAATGGGAGAAAGCGGTAAAAGCATTTTCGGTAGCATTGCATCTCAACAAGGAAAATGCTTCTTATTGCATGGCAATCGGGAACTGCCTGATGGAAATGGATGTAAAAAATGAAGCGCTGGTTTGCTATTTGAATGCAGTAAGATTAAAACCGAATAATAAAACCACCTGGATCGCTTTGATAAAAGGTTTATACATGGCTGAGTTTTATGATGAAGCACTTACGCAGATAGAGCTTGCAAAAGAAAGCTGTGGCGACAAACCTGACTTTCGTTATCTACAAGCTGCTACTTTATTTGAGCTGGGCAAAAGTAAAGAAGCACTCATTCACCTGGAAAAAGCTCTCTCAGACGGAGTGAAAAAATTAAAAATATTTACTGAGCTCAATCCTGAAAATCTCAAGCGA
>CBFGYQ010000257.1:0-3588 GCA_965652995.1 uncultured bacterium | reverse complement strand
ATGAAACTGCAACGGAACATTGCCCACCGCATGCGCCAGATCATAACCTGCATAAGCCCCAACTCTATGTGCCGCATCTGTTATTTTTTTCAGATCAAAAAATTGTCCTGTATAATAATTCACACCACCGATCATCACCAACGCCAAACTATCTCCTGCTGCTTCTATCACTTTCAAAATATCATCTTCCTCAATGATGTATGCGCCACGTTTCGGTGCCATTTCTATTATCGCATCTTCCGGTTCGTAGCCATACATGCGCACTTGTGTTTCCACCGCATATTGGTCAGAAGGAAACGCACCTGCTTCCATCAATATTTTATATCGCTTCCCTTCAGGACGATAAAACGACAACATCAACAAATGCAAATTCACCGTCAAAGTATTCATTGCTACCACTTCTTCCTTGCGTGCGCCCACGATTTTTGTGAGTCTGTCTGTAAATAATTTATGATAAGAAAACCAAGGATGCTTCGCCTGAAAATGCCCTTCCACACCGTATTTCGCCCAATCCTCTAATTCTTGCTGCATGAGATATTCCACGCTCTTTGGTTGTAATCCCAGTGAGTTGCCGCAGAAATAGATCACATCCTTTCCCCCATGCTGTGGAAAATGAAATCGCTCCCGAAACGGAAACAAAATGTCTACTTCATCCAGACTTTGTGCATATTCTATAGTAGCTTCAAAAGAAGAGTTATTCATGAAATCTATTGATTGGTTTTGATAAAAATAATGAGTAATCGTTTGGCTGGCAAAGTACGATGAAATGTTTTGTAATTTTTATTGTCCTAGCTGTAGAATTTCTATGAAACTTCAGTGGCGATGGCACCGTTCAACAAGGGATTACTATTGGGCTTGCTTATGTTGTGTAGGTTTCATACGAAGTACAAAGGATACAAAGTTCGCAAAGACTTAGTGTTCTTTGTCTTCGTTGCAATCTTCGTGTGAAACAATTATCACCTCTCACCCAACATCACCCACGGCATTACCATCTGTGTCTTACCATTCATTCTATAAAGATTCTTTACCATCTTTACAAATTGAAAACGCTCTGTGAGTTCTCTGTCCACCATGGTTTTCATCATGCTTTCACTCACTCCTGCACTTTTAAATCTGCGCAACATCGCTTGAAATTCATCTATCGGTTCTGGATAAGTAATGATTTGATAATCGGTAACCTTAGCTTTTCTGGCAGCCGCGAGTATGGCTCTGTTAAGGTCACCCAAACCATCCACCAGACCAATTGCTTTAGCATCCTCACCCGTCCACACTCGACCTTGAGCGATGCTATCTATCGCTTCTATAGTCATACTTCTTGCTTTGGCAACACGGCTTTTAAAAATGCTGTAAATCGTATCTACTCCGGCTTGCATTTTCTTTCCTTCTTCAACAGTAAGCGGTCTTGTCATAGAAGGGAAGTCGGCATAGTTACTGTTCTTCACTTCATCGAATGTCACACCCAGTTTATTCTTCCAAAGATTTTCTGTATTGAATAACATAGTGAAAACACCGATGCTTCCGGTAAGTGTATTGGGCATGGCAAAAATACTATCCGCTTGGCAAGCAATATAATAACCACCACTTGCTGCCACATCTCCCATAGAAACAATGATCGGTTTTTTCTTACGAAGCAGTTCCAACTCTCTTAAAATAACCTCTGAAGCCAACGCACTACCACCACCTGAATTGACGCGCAAGACCACTGCTTTTATCTTATCGTTCTTCTTGATCTTCCTTATTTCCTCCACCAAATCCTGAGACGCAATTTGAAATTGTTCATCAGAACTGCCATCAATAATATCTCCTTCAGCAAATAACACAGCTAGTTTCGTATCATCTATTTTTCGCTTGGTACGCACATAGCTTGCATATTCATCAAGCTCCAGATAGTTTATTTTATCATCATCTTTTTTACCCAACTTACTTCTGAGTTTTTGTTCTACTTCATCCCAATAAAGCGTGGCATCAATCAATTTTCTATTCAGTGCATCATTAGGAAATTGAATCTCACCATTATTTGCCCAGCTATGTACAGTATCGGTTTACGCACCTGTCTTTTTCGAAACAGTGGTAAGGAAATTATTCCAAATATCATTTTGGTATTCACGTATCTGTGCTTTGTTGGGCTCGCTCATTTTTTCTTCACGAAGTGGCTCTGTAGCACTCTTAAATTTTCCTGCATAAAAAATCTCCGGTTGTAATTCCAGTTTTTGCAAAGTGCCTTTCAAGAATGGAATGGATGCCACTAATCCTTTCAACTCGAAACTCCCTACAGGATTGAGATATACGGCATCAGCGACATTAGCAATGTAATATGATTTCTGTGTGATACCTTCTGCGTAAGCATAAATAAACTTCTTACTTTCTTTAAATTTTTCTAGCGAACTTCTTAATTGTTGCATCGTAGCCCATCCACTTGGTGAGCCAGAAACTTTCAGTAATATCCCTTTGATATGGTCATCATCTTTTGCAAAATCGATAGTACGCATGATGTCGAAAAGCCCCGGAGTGTATGAGCCTGAACGGCTCAATGCTGCAAATGAATTGGTCTGGGATTGCTCGTGAATGGTTTGATTCACATCTATTACCAAAATAGAATTTTCATTCACAGATGTTGTTGGCTCTTCCGTCACCGATTTTGTTGCACCAACTATGATTGCCATCACGATGAAAAACACAATGCCGCTCGTGATGAGAATCGCCAACATGGAGGCAAAAAACATTTTAAAAAACTGTCTCATTTATCTTTTGAAAATTAAGGATGTAAAGGTAATGGTTAGTAGGTAGTCAATGGTTGATAGTCGTTTGTTTAAAATGTGAAATTTGGAATTTGAATTTTCTCTTTTGACTTTTGATTTTCAAATGGCTACTACATATCTACTTCTCGGAAGCAATGAAGGTGATCGTCAGCAATGGATCAATAAAGCCATTAAAGAAATAGGTGTGCAATGTGGTGTAATCGTTAAGCAATCGTCCTTTTACGAAACAGCTGCTTGGGGCAAGGAAGATCAACCTCCTTTCCTAAACCTTGTTGTAAAAATAAAAACAGAACTTTCTCCCGAAAAACTATTAGCAGCTATACAAAATATAGAGCAACAGTTTGACAGACAACGAACAGAAAAATGGGGACAGAGAACACTTGATATTGATATTCTTTTTTACGGGAAACAAATTATTAAAACCACAACTTTAACGATTCCTCACCCTCATCTACAGGAAAGGAAATTCACGTTAAAGCCGCTGAATGAAATTGCTCCCTATCTTCTTCATCCGGTTTTAAAGAAAGCCATAACTACATTATTGAAAGAGTGTACTGATACTCTTGAAGTGAAAAGAGTTGATTAATTTGAACGGTGTACTTTCATGAAAAGTATTCTTTATTGAATATATCTTAACCGCTTAGTAAAAGATAAAAATGCTATGAAAACAAAAGATGAGATAGTTGAAAACTGGCTACCAAGATATACAGGACAATCGTTAGACAAGTTTGGCAAATACATTCTTCTTTGCAATTTCAGTAATTACGTAAAGTTTTTTGCTAAAAAACATGGTGTTGAGGTACAAGGCGTTGACAAGCCAATGCCAAAC
>CBFGYQ010000256.1:0-3590 GCA_965652995.1 uncultured bacterium | reverse complement strand
ACTCTTTTGATATTACTTGGACTAGCACAAGTAGTACAGTTATACTTGAATACGGCCCAATTGGTTACACTCCTGGTACAGGTGCTACAGCAGGTGTCGGTGGTACTTTAGTAGCATCTCCTGCAACGCCACAGACCATTTCGGGTTTGACGGCTAATACAGGGTATGCAGTTTATGTTAGAGAAGATTGTACAGGAGTCGGTAATGGCTATAGTACAAATGCCACTATTACAACAGGTACTACACCATTGAATGATGATTGTGCAGGTGCTACAGTACTTACATTGAATGCAGCACCTATTACTGATAGCAATAGATGGGCTTCTAATGATGTATTACCTACTACTACATGTGGTACATCTTCTGGTACTGGCGACCATAAGGGTTTGTGGTACAGCTTTACAGCACCATATACAGGTAGCTTTACATTGTCTACTTGTGATGCAACTGTAGATATTTACGGTAGAATATATGAAGGTAGCTGTGGCAGCTTTACTGCTTGTGCAGGTTCTGATGATGATGATTGCCCTCTCTCTGCATCACCATTAGAAACTTTCCCTGGTGTTGCTAATACTACATATTATATATTAATTGGAAATTATTCTTCAGGAACATCACCTGGTACTTTCCCAATAAGCATTAGTACTCCATTGTCTATCAAACTTGATAATATCAAAGCAACTAATCAAGGAGATGTGAACAGAGTAGAGTGGAATACTTTATCAGAGGAGAGATCAGATAGGTTCGAACTAGAAAGAAGCACAGATGGTCGTGAGTTTGTGAAAATACATGAGCAAAATGCAAATGGCGTTTCTTCTAAGTATTCTTATATTGATAATTCTCCTGTAAAAGGTATCAACCATTATCGTTTGAAAATGCTGACTGCTACCGGAGAAGTAGAATACTCTAAAGTGGTTACGGCTGTTGTGAATGGTAAGGATGCGTTCGTAGTACGTGCTTATCCTAACCCAATAACAGATAACAAACTAACTGTAGAAGTAACCGGAACGATGAATAACAATCCTACGATCTTGGTTACAGACATTACAGGAAAAGTAGTGAAATCAGTGAATGTTGTTAACAGCAAAACTGATGTTGATATGACTGGACTATCATCTGGTGTTTACTTTGTGAAATACATGGATGCGGTACAATCTCATACAATAAAGGTGACGAAATAGTGTAAATACGCTATAATAGAAAATTAGAGCTGTGCGTAAAGTGCAGCTCTAATTATTTGTATCTACGAACACTCAAACATTTCTCATATGTTCGTCATGCCAAATGCTGCTAAAATCGCCGAGTACAATCGCATTGTAATTCATTGTCATTCGCATGGGTGCAAGTAAGGCAATATCTTCTTTCTTCACTTTTCGATGTATTGGATTCATGGTACCACCTGCTTGTCCTGCAAATGCATTTGGGTCATACTGATATACCGCATCAACCAATGTGCCACGCGGATACATAATGCCCGGTATCCCTTTCCCACGGTGATCAATATCTATAGGATGCTTAAGCCCGAGTGTGTGACCGTATTCGTGTGCAGCGGTTGTAGAGCCTTTGTAGAGATTGTCTAATTTGAAATAACCGGTATTACAACCTAACCCATCAACAAATGAAATATGTCCTAAGGCGAATTCCTCAATCCGAAAATAGTTGTTGATAGGATTGTCATTCTCATAAATTTCTATGGCTTCAAGCTCAGGTTTGTATTGGCAGCTAATCTTAAACTGAAGATTGTAGGTTTCATCGTTGAATGTAACGGTGCCTTTAGGCTCATTCCACATAGTCTCTATTTCATCTCGTATCAACTCTGTAATAATAGCGTCAGCAGCATTGCCATAGGTGATAATGTGTGAATGAATTAGCCAGTTTCGACTATCGAGTATTTCAATTATTCCCATAAACTTAGAGATGTATTAAGCAAATTCAACGTTGACTTTATTGAGTATAACCCGCAATAAAAATCCCCGCTAATAAAGCGAGGATTAAAAATAACCGATATACAACTTATTCTCTAATGTCCATTTCTCTTATTAAATTCGGAGCATTGCCTAACTTGTCGATGATGAACAGTATGAATCTTGAATCTACACAAATAGTTCTTTTATATTTTTTCTCGACTGCAATGTCGCCACTCATTGCTTCCCAGTTGCCATCAAATGCAAGACCTATCAATTCTCCTTTTCCATTTATAACCGGACTACCGGAGTTACCACCTGTTATATCATTGTTAGTGATGAAACAAGTGCGAATTTTTCCATCTCTTTCATCTGCCCAACGACCGTAATCTTTATTATTGTACAATTCAATAAACTCGTCAGGAAGATCAAATTCATGATCTCCCGGTTTGTACTTAGCCATCAAGCCATCAATAGTGGTATAGTAATCATAGTACACCGCGTCTTGAGGAGTATAGCTTAATACTTGACCGTAAGAAATACGCATAGTAGAGTTTGCATCAGGATAAAACAATTTACCATCTTGCATTTCCATCAATCCTTTTACATATTTCTTGCTCAATTCTTTTTTCTGATTACCGAATTTTTCTACTTGTGGTTTAAGAATTTCTTCATAGTTGCCAACAAAGCTGGTTGCGTATTGGAATGCCAGATCATTATTTAATTGCATCAAAGATGGATTTTTCAAGAACGCTTCCATCTTATTGCTGTCTAGCATGAAGCTGTTCTTATAAACATCTGCGGTAAAACTTTCGATAGCTTTATCCTTGTTAGTTGCACTGTATTTTTTGAAGATTAGAGACTCATACACTTTTGGCATTTGGTTTCTCGGCACATCTTGATAGTACATCTTGGTCATAGCTGAAAATAGCTCCTTGTCTGTAGCATAATCAAAATCGGCAATTGCAGATTTATACATTCCACCTATAACCTTAGTATATTTTTTCAAGCTGTCTTCATTTGTTACGCCACGTTCCAATGCTTTAGCAAGAGGCTCCATAGAAGCTGCAATACGACTCAATGCAGGTGCTCTAAAGGCTTCTGAATAATAAGTGACGTGTTTTGCATAAGGTTCATAAGCCGCATAGATGCCATCATATTCATCAATAAGTCCTTCGTATTCTTTGCTATTATTCTCAGCCCATTCATTGAATCGAGCTTCTTGTCTTTGCTTCTTAGCTACTACTTTATTTCTCTTTAATTGTTCTGTTTGTCCGATAAAATATTTCCAGTAATTAGAAATCCGTTGATAAAGAGACGTCATTTTTAAATAAACGGCTTTATCCTGATCCATATGCTTGCGCATGATAGCCAAACGCTCTTCACGGATTTTTACAATCGAAGGATTTACTTCGTTGATAGCTTGGCTAACGCCTGACGCTACTTCATAACGATTAGTACGACCGGGATAGCCGAATATCATTGCATAATCACCTTCCTCAACACCTTTTATAGATATCGGTAAATATTTTTTAGGAACATAAGGAACATTTGCTGCGCTATATGGAGCAGGCTCATTATCAGAACTTGCATATACACGGAACATAGAAAAATCTGCTGTGTGGCGTGGCCATATCCAGTTGTCGGTATCACCGCCATACTTTCCTAATGATTTTGGTGGGGTAC